>JAUILW010000100.1 GCA_030432795.1 Gammaproteobacteria bacterium | reverse complement strand
ATCTACGAACTCGGCGGTGCGGATGGGTTTGGTAGCCGCGTCGTGGCTGCAGCCGAACATTGGCACTACACCGAACAGCGCGGTGGCAAAACCCAGGCGTTTCAGAGAGAACATTGCAGACACGGACTGATCCTCAGATTGCGGGAAGTTGTGTGGGGCGATAGCGTAGCGTGCGTCCATCTACTTCGGTTTCGAGGGCGAGCCATAGACCGGTATCCTCGGCGTACCAGACCCGAATGGGCGCATCTTCCACCAGCACGTCGTATGCTCTGGCGGCCTGCGGGCCGGTCGGCGTATCCACAGTTGTGTTGCCGGAAAACTGCACGGTGACGGGCTCGAACTCTCCGGTTTGCGCGTTGAGCAGGTGTTCCTGTTGCAGGAAATCCTGATTCCAGTAGGCGAACGACATGACGCAGTTGGACTCGAGCACCGACTCGTTGGCTGTCGACACCACGCGAAAACCGCCGGGCTCGTGGCTGCCTTGCGTCTGCAGATGCTCGCCGCCGTCCTGGGTGGTGGCAGCCAACGAGCGCAGGCACCCATCGCTCCAGCGTTCTTCGTTGCGATGCTCGTAGCGGTAGACCGTGACGAACAGCACCTTCACAAGAAACGACGCTTCGGTGATGACATCGATACTGTCATCCCGTTCGGTGACCTCGTAGCGATGTGTGCCGATGGAGCGTTCGTCCAGATGCACCTCGAACTGCCATACGAGCGGTGTGCGTGCCGTGGCCTGTGCGGCGATGAAGAGAAGTGCGATAGCGATAGCGTTGCGCATGCGGACAATCCTGAACCTTGAGGAGGGATTGTCCGCTATTTCTGTGAACCGGGTGTGGTTGTGGCGTCAAGCCGGTGTGAAAACACCGCTTTTCAGCGGTTGACGGCTACCCCGTGCATCATGAATGCGGCGATCTTGGGGCCCGGCACGTAACCGGTCTCTTTCTCGGTGACGCGGAAACCTGCCGCTTCCAGCAGATCGTCGGCGCGACGGGTGAGATGGCAACCGCCGCCAATCTTCTTCCACAGTGGCTCCACGCGCGCCTGCCACTTCTGGATGCGTGGATCGTCCGAACGACCGTGTTCCACGAACAATAGCTCGCCACCAGGCTTGAGCACCCGGCGCATCTCTTCCACTGCACGGTAGGGGTTGGGAATGCTGCACAGCGTCCAGGTGCACACCACCGTGTCGAAGTGGTTGTTGCCCACCGGCAGGTCTTCGCCGCTGATGCCGAGCACGCTCACCGGGATGCCGATGTCGGCTGCTCGGGCACGGGCTTTCTCGTTGAGCTCTGCCGATGGATCCACGCCGGTGATACTGGTTACCGCATCCGTGTAGTGCGGCAGGTTCAGGCCGCTGCCGATGCCGATCTCCAGTACCTCGCCACGCGCCCGCGGTACGTAGCGGCTGCGTAGTTCCGTCATGGGCGGTTGGCCACAGGCTTTGTCGATGAGCCGGGGCAATATGAAGCGATCGTAAAGGCTAGGCACGGAATGATCCTGTCGGGACGCTTGTTGAAGTTTAGATATTGCGATCGTTCCAGTAGCGGTCGCGCAGCAGCCGCTTGTAGAGCTTGCCAGTTTCGTGGCGGGGCATCTCGTCGATGAAGTCTACGCTCTTCGGTGCCTTGTAGCCCGCAAGATGCTCCCGGCAGTGGGCGATCAGCGCCTGCTCCATGGCGGCATCCGCCGCCTGGCTGGGTTGCAGAGTTACTGCGGCTTTGACCTCCTCGCCGAATTCGTCATTGGGAATGCCAAATACCGCCGCGTCTGCCACAGCAGGGTGCGCGGCCAACACGCCCTCGATCTCTGCTGGATAGATGTTCACGCCTCCGGAGATGATCATGTCGATCTTGCGGTCGCTCAGGTAGAGAAAACCGTCGTCGTCGAAATAGCCGATGTCACCGAACGTGAATACGCCGGGTTCCAGATGTACCTGAGCGGTTTTTTCCGGCTCGTTGTGATACTCGAAGTCCGAGCCCATCAGGTTCTTTACGTAGATCTGGCCGTGCTCGCCTGTCGGTAGCACGGCACCGTCGTCGTCGCGCACGGTGATTTCCACCAGCGCTGAAGGTGCGCCCACCGTACCCGGTTTGGCAAGCCATTGCTCTGCGGTGACCGTGGTGACGATGGAGCCTTCTGTAGAGCCGTAGTACTCGTTTATCACGGGCCCCCACCAGTCGATCATGTCCCGCTTGACCTGAGGTGGGCATGGAGCTGCGCCGTGCCATACCGCCACCAGGCTGCCGCCCTGAAAAGCATCTCTGCGCGCTTTGTCGAGTTGCAGTAAGCGGTGAAACTGTGTGGGTACCAGGTGCACGTTGGTGATCTTGTGGCGGTCGATCAGCTCCAACGTTTCGTCAGCGTCGAACCGGTGGCGCATGACGATGTGGCTGCCGGCAATGAGCGGCAGGAAAGAAAAGGCCCATTGCGCGGAGTGGTACACCGGGCCGCAGAGCAGCGTGCTGCCATCAGCGGGAATGCTGAGCATCTGCGACAGCCCGCTACCCATCATTGCCAGCACTTCCAGGGGCGCGCCGGCGGCGAAGGTGCTCGAACGCACGCCTTTGGGGCGGCCAGTGGTGCCGGAGGTGTAGAACATCGGACCGCCCAGGCACTGGTTTTCCGGCTCCTCCGCGCTTTGCCCGGCGAGCAGCGTTTCATATTCCCCAAACGCCTCTGCACTGCCGCGAATCTGCACGGTCTGCTCGAGCCCGGGCGTCTCCCCGCGCGCGATAGCCGCGCTGGCGACATCTGCGAAGCGGTCCTCCACGAAAAGGATTTTCGCGCCTGAGTTGTCGATTACGTAGGCCAGCTCTTCCGCTGTGAAGTGCCAGTTCACCGGTACGCACAACACGCCGGCGTGGGTTGCAGCCAGGAGCACCTCGAAGTATTCGCGGCAGTTGCCGGCGAAGATGGCGATGGTGTCGCCGGGCTTGAGGCCCTGCGCCCGCAACCAATGCACCAGACGGTTGGTCCGCTCGTTGAGTGCCGACCAGGTCGTGGAACCGCGTTCATCGGTGAGGGCGGCGCGATCACCGCTCGCTTGGGCGTGCTGGGCACAGTACTGCGTCATTAGTGTTGCCTGTTAGATCTGCTTGCGGGCGAGCTTCATGCGCCGGGAGGTGTGCTCACCGGCTTCGTAATAGGGTCGCTCGCCGCGAATGGTCACCCGATGGCCGCTGCGGGTCTCGGGCCAGTAGTCCCACAGGGCGAGGTGTTGGGTGCAGCGGTTGTCCCACAGAGCGATGTCGTTCGGTCGCCACTTGAACCGCACCTGAAACTCGACGCGCTGCTGGTGCTGGTAGAGCATTGACAGCAATGCATCGCTTTCATCCGCGCTCAGCCCCTGGATACGCGTGGTGAAGGCTGGGTTCACATACAGCGCCTGGCGGCCGCTCTGCGGGTGCGTGCGCACGACCGGGTGGCTGGCGCTCGGATAGTTTCGCCCGGCGTCGTCCACGCCTCGGTCGGAGTAGCGGCCGCGGTAGATGTGCTCGGAGCCGTGGGTGGCGGTGAGCGTGCTCAGAAACTGCTGCATGGGCTGCGACAGGGTCTCGAAGGCCGCGTACATACTGGAAAACAACGTATCACCGCCGCTGCTGGGCACCTGATGCATCTGCAGCATGGTCGCCAGCGGCGGCTCTTCATCGCAGGAAACGTCGGTGTGCCAACCGTTGCCGTTGGCCACCTTGGAGTGCTCATCGGCATAGATCACGAAGATCTCCGGATGGCCCTCCAGATGTGGTGCTGCTGGATGAAAGTGCGGCGGCCCGAAGTGGTTGGCGAAGGCGATCTGTGCCTGCGGTTCCAGGCGTGGCTGGTCGCGGAAAAACACCACCTGGTGCGCCCACAGGGCGTTTTTGATGGCGTCAATGTCAGCCGGCTCCGACAGATCGGCGCCGTAGATCTCGGCGCCGATGGTCGGTGTCAGCGGTTCGACACGCAGGCTCACCTGCTGAGAATGGTTACGCCTGAAAGGCCAGGCGCACCGTACACGTGGGTGTAGCCCGTCTTGGGCTGGTTCGGCACCTGCCGCTTGCCCGCTTCGCCGCGCAGCTGCAGCGCGATCTCGTATACCTGACGCAGACCGGAGGCGCCGATGGGTTCACCGTTGGCCAGGCAGCCGCCGTCCGTATTCACCGGCAGCTTGCCGTCGATCTCGGTCCAGCCTTCCGCCAGCCACTTCTCCTGATCGCCGTCGGCGCAGAAGCCATTCTCCGACATGTGCATGATCTCGGCGCCGGATTCGGTGTCCTGCAGCTGCGCAACGTCGATGTCTTCCGGGCCGACGCCGGCCATTTCAAAGGCGGCGCGCGAGGCTTGCACGGTGGGTGCGTCTGCGCGATCCAGGGCCTGGCCCTGGGTGAACACCTCGAAGGAACCGAAGTTGCGGGTGCGTACCACGGCGGCCTTGAGGAACACAGGGTTCGAGGTGAACTGCTTGGCTTTGTCTGCGCGGCACAGAATCATGGCGCAACCACCTTCGGCCGGTGAGCAGAACATGTACTTGCGCAGCGGATGGCAGACCATGGGAGATTCGGCTACTTCCTCGTAGGTGAACGCGTTCTTGCGCCAGGCGTTCGGGTTCATCGCACCGTTCTTGTAATTCTTCACTGCCACCCGTGTCAGGGTGTCTTCGGAGATGCCGAATTCGTGCATATAGCGCTGAATCTTCATGCCGAAGAACTGCGGTGTCAGCGCCATGCCCACATCGCCATACCACTTGCCCAGGCCGCTGCCTTCCGGATCCACGGTAAATGCGCCGCGTGGATGCTTGTCGAAGCCTACCGCCATACCGACGTCGAACATGCCGGACTGGATGGCCATGTAGGCCGACTGCAGGGCGCTGCCGCCGGTGGCGCAGCCGTTGGCGACGTTGATGAACTGCAGCCCTGTCAGGCCGAGTTTTGACACCATGGTGTCTGCTTTTTCCGCCGCCGCACTACCGCCGTAAGCGAACTGCATGTCCTGCCAGCCGAGGCCCGCGTCCTGCAGCGCCTGGCGGGCTGCGAACACGCCCTGTTCCAGACCGGTGACGCCGTCCGTGCGGCCGAAAGGGTGAATACCGATGCCGATGATTGCTACGTCCACGTCTGTTCTCCTGTTATGCCGCTTCTACGGGTTGGAAGAAGTAGGAAATAATGTCCTTGCCGTCTTTCTCGATGAATTTCTCCACCACCAGCTCCATCTCCATGCCGACGCGGAGCGAATCCGGATCGTCGCACTTGATGCGTGTTTCCACTCGGGTCTGGCCGGGAAGCTCGACGTAGCCTACACCGAACGGACGGAACGTTTCCGGCGTTTCGGGCCCTTCGTACGGAGGCCGGTTGGGTAAGAAGCACTGAATGGTGTAGGTCCACAAAGTGCCCTTGCGCTCGAGTTCCATGGTTTCGGTGTCGGTGCCGGCGCAGGCCGCACAGCTCGACTGGGCGGGGAATGTCACCACGCCACAGTTCGTGCATCTGCTGCCCAGCAGGCGCGGGTCGTTGGATGGCCAGGTGAAGAGCCCTTCGGCGATAGGCACCTGATCGGCGATGCTGGTTGCCACAATGTCCCCCTCTGATCGCGGCTTTTTAGAACGCGTTACTCTAGCCCAACCGGGATCGAGCGTCACTACGCTGGCGCGACGCCAGGAGACCGAGGGGGGCACAAGCCAGTATGGCGAGCAGTCCGGCTGCCGCGAATGCCGCGGCCCAGCTCGCAGCACCCGCGATGACGCCGATGAAGATGTACAGCGCCAGGCCGCCCAGTTCGCAGGCCATGCTCATGACTGAGGTTACAGTCGCCCGCGCTGCTCCCTGGATGTTGCGCTGCACATTCGCCTGCAGCAGCACCTCCATAGCGCCGCAGACGAAAAACGCTGCGCCCAGCAGCAGCGCCGTGCCGAGCGCGCCGACCAGGCCCGACATCAGGACCGCAACGCCGCCCACGGCGAAGCCCGCAATCACGGCGCGCAACGACCATCCCGCCAGCCGGTGCGCCAGCGCCATACCGACGCTGCGCGCGATCCAGATGCCGCCGTAAGCGATCCCCACCGCGGTCAGCGAAAATGAAGCCTCGTACAGCAGCACGCCGAGAAACTCCTCCAGGACGTGGGGAATGACTACGAGCAACGCGAACACCGCGAGCATGACACGTAGGGTTCGCGTGCGAACCGCGTCCTTGAGGCCCGTTCGCAAGGTGTCGAAATAGCCGACCTGTGCATCATCAACACTGCTCGGCGCCACCTGTGGCAAGGCGAATGCCACCAGCAGCGCCGACAGCAGGGGGCCGGCGACGGAAAGGATGAGCGGTAGTGTGTAGCCTCCCTCCGCAAGCCAACCGCCCAGGGTCAATGCCGAGGCGGCGCCGATGCTCTCGGCGGCCTCACCGCGTCCGTACAACCGCTCGAATGCGCCGCCTTGCCCCTGCGCCTGAAGAAAGTCGTGCAGATACGCTTCCGAAGTGCCGCTCACGAGGCTCGAGCCCAGCGCCCAGACGATGAAGCCTGCAGCGAATCCCCAGAATGTAGGGAGGGCGATCCAGATGACGAATGCAAGCGCCGCGACCAACCCCGAAATCACCAGCACGTTCCTACGCGGGTAGCGGTCAGCCAGCGCGCCGGATGGTACTTCGAACAGCAGCGCAGCACCGGCCCACAGCGTGAACAGCACACCGAGTTCCGCCGCCGTAACGCCGTTGCCTTGCATGTAGATGGCGTACACCGGATAGATGAGCACGAAGTCACGCAGGAAAATCTGCGCGCACCACACGGCCTCGAAGCGTCGTAGCGTCATGCGCGCAGACGCGTGTACCAGACCAGCAGCAACGGCGGCAGGAGCACCTCGATGACCCCGAGGGCGAGGATCAGCGGAGGCGGCCAGCCGAGCTGCGCGGCCGATATCACGCGCACCAGGCCGGCGATTGCAAATCCACCAAGCAACAGTGCCAGTGCCGGTGCGTAGCGATCGATGTCTCGTGCGAAACAGATGAGCAATGCTCCGCAAACGGAGAACATGGCCCCATAGAAGCGGTTCTGACTGTCGTGCCCCGCATCTACCAGGGACGTTGCAGATATTTGCGCGCCCAACAGCACGTCGGCCTGAATGCCGAGCACGATATGCAGCGCGCCTGCCGCAATGAACCCAATACCGGTGGCGATGAGAAAAAGACGAAAGTAACGCATGATCATCACTCCGCTAGAACGATCATTCTAAGCCAATTAGAATGATCGTTCTAGGGCGACAAGCACGAACTGGAAGATCCCGATGAGCGACACCCGGCAACGCATTTTGCAGGCTGCCCACGACCTGTTCTGCCGCTACGGCTACAACGGCACGTCCCTGAAAGAGATTACGCTGCAATCCGGCTTGCCGACGGGTTCTGTGTATCACCACTTCCCAGGCGGTAAGGAAGAGATTGGTGTCGCGGTAGTGCAGCACTTCGGCGCTCTGTATGGCGACAGGGTGCTGAAAGTCATGCGTGCAGCGGGAGACGAACGGGGTGCGAGGGTCCGTGCGATGTTCGATGGTGCGGCCGCCGTGGTGGAGTCGGGAAATTACGTCGATCCCTGTCCCATCGGCGGCGTCGCACGCGAAGTGGCCAGCCGTAACGCGGCATTATCGGATGCATGCGATCAGGTGTTTCGGCGCTGGATTGACGCCGCTGCAGCGTTGCTTGAGGGCGATGAGGCGTTCGCCACGGTCCTCGTTGCGGCGGTAGAGGGCGGCTTCATTCTGTCGCGGGTGCGCAAGTCCGGTGAGCCCCTCAGGGCGATCGGCCGAGCGCTGTCCGCCAGATGCTGAGCGGTCACCGCAATGGTGCGGAATCGCGCCTGAAACCGTATCGAGGGAGCTCGCGCAACAGGAACTCTGCGTAGAAGTCTTGTCCTTCGGAATTGAAGTGGCCGTCCATTGGAAAGAAGTAGGCCTGCGGGCGAGGGGTGGTTGCAAGATCTGGCGAGGAGTCGATGACGTTGATGCCTTCACGCTCCAGGTCTTCGCGAAGCAGGCGGAAGTAGTTGGCAACATCGTCGGTCTGCGCGTAGCCGACGAGGGCAACCACCAGCGCGTAGCCCTGTGACTTTGCATGTGCCTGCCATTCGAGCAGGGCAGAGCGGTTTGGCTCGGACCAGCGCAGGTTGTGCCATGGATAAAGGTTCTGCTTGCCGGTGAGCTGCCAGGTGCCGCGACGCTCGGGAGGCGTTGCAGAATCGTCGGCGGGCGTCTGGCGGGCGGCAATCTGCGGGCAGCCAGCGCCTTTGCCCGACGCAGCAAGTACCAGATTGGCCGTGGCGGAGTAGCGGCGCACGGCAATCATCAAACTCTGCCACCAACTTCGCTCCCGCACCGCCAACGCCGAAGCAAGGCGGCTACGGATCTCCTCGTCGGTGATGGGCACGAGGTCGTCGTTGGCGTCCAGCTCATAGCGCGGTACTGTCCATCCGTCGACTACGGTCGTGGTGGGAAAGGCGTAGTCGTCTGCCATATCGTTGGCGACGTAGTTCACCACAACCAGGCTCGGCGGCTGGCCTATCGCGGCGCTCACTTCCAGGAATTTGGCGAACTGATGGCGTTGGCCTGTGTTGGTCACCCCACATCGCAGCACCGGCTCGGCGCTGTGCGCCCTGAGCGATTCCGCGAAGTGGTCTTCGTATTGGGCGTAGCCCCAAGTGAAACTGTCACCTGCCAGGTACAGGTAGCCACTTTGCATCGATGCGATATCGTGCTCCTGGTCGAAACAGCCCCACCGATTGGACCAGACGGGGTAGCGGCCGATTTCATGCACGTAGTGCTCTGCGCGCGCGCCCGGAGTGATATCAAAGCCGCGCACCGGGTGAGCGGAGAAGTAGTGTTGCGGGTATCGGCCCGGCGGCAGGTCACCGGGTTTGCGATATTGACACAACTGGGAGGTCGCCTCCCTCGGCATGAAAAACCACACCATCGCGTCGAACAAGGCAACGGTTGCCGCCGCGATCACGGCGATGGCAAACCAGCGCTTCATGCCGCTAGTACGTACACCAGCAGTTGGCATCTGCGAATGTTCACCGCACGGTTAGAACAGCGTGTAGATAAAGGGCGCTACAGCCGAACCCTGGGCCATGACCAGTAGGCCGCCCAGCAGCACCATGACCATGAGCAGCGGCAACAGCCAGAATTTTTTACGCACCCTCATGAAATGCCAGAGGTCGCTCATCAGATCCAACATCA
>JAUILW010000794.1 GCA_030432795.1 Gammaproteobacteria bacterium | reverse complement strand
GCACCGCGGACGCCGTGTTTCAGAACATCGACATCATCCGCTCGGTGGGCCCGAGCCATGTGGTCATCCTCGCCGGCGATCACGTATACAAGATGGACTACGGCACCATGATCGCCCACCACGTGCGCAGCGATGCGGACATGACCGTGGGCTGTGTACCCGTGCCCACCGCTGAGGCGGCGGGCACCCTCGGCGTCATGCAGGTGGACACCGAAGACCGGGTCATGGCGTTCCAGGAAAAGCCTGCAGAGCCTGCCGAGGTACCCGGCCAACCGGGCACAGCGCTCGCCTCCATGGGCATCTACGTGTTCAACACCAAGTTTCTATTCGAGCAGCTGATTCGCGACGCCGACGACCCCAAGTCCACCCACGACTTCGGCTTCGACATCATCCCGCACATCGTCGACCGTTACCGGGTGTTTGCCTACCGCTTCGCCGACGAAAGCACGGGCGTGCAGTCCTACTGGCGTGATGTGGGCACCCTGGACGGCTACTGGCGCGCCAACATGGAACTGGTGGAGCCGGAGCCGGAGCTGAACATCTACGACCGCGAGTGGCCGATCCGCACGGCACAGTCGCAGCTGCCACCGGCGAAATTCGTGTGGGATGAAGAAACGCGCCGCGGCATGGCTGTGAACTCACTGATTGCCGGTGGCTGCATCATCTCCGGTGCGACGATCCGACGCTCTCTGCTGTACTCGGAGGTGCGCGTGCACAGCCACTCAGTGGTGGAGGACTCGCTCATCCTCCCGGAAAGTGACATCGGCGGCGGCTGTGTGCTGAAGAAGTGCATCATTGATCGAGGTACGGTGATTCCCGACGGCACGCAGATCGGCGTGGATCTGGAAGCAGATCGCGCGCGCGGCTTTCGCGTCACCGAAGGTGGCGTGGTGCTGGTCACCCCGTCCATGCTGGGCCAACCGCTGCACACCACCCGCTGACCGTGAACATCCTCATGATCAGCGCAGAGTGCGGCGCGCTGCCCGGCGGCAAGGTCGGCGGTATGGGCGATGTGCTCGCCGCTATGCCACCGGCGCTGGCGGCACTCGGGCAAACGGTGCACGTACTGCTGCCAAGCTACGGCGTGTATCAGGATCAGGCAGACGTGGCCTGCGAGCTGGCGGTCGATTTTGCGGGCAGCAGCCAGCGCCTGACGCTACACAGACTGCAGCCGCTGCAGCCCGGCGTGCAGCACTGGGTGCTGCATCATCCTGCCTTCGGCTCCCCACCCGGTCAGATCTACCATCACGACGGCGACGGCGCGCCGTTTGCCACCGACGCCAACCTCTACGCCCTGTTTTCGCTGGGGGCGGCGCACTGCCTGCAGGCAGACGCCTGGGGCCCCCTCGATGTGCTGCACCTGCACGACTGGCACGGCGCCGGTGTGCTGTTGTTTCGAGAAACATTCAACGTGCCTCGAGTGGTGTTCACTATTCACAACCTCGCGCTGCAGGGGCAACGACCGTTGCACGGACATCCGTCGTCGTTAAGCGCCTGGTATCCCGATCTGATCTGCCCCGCAGACGCCATCGATGCCCACTACACCGATTGCTACAACCCCATGCGCCTGGGCATCCGCAGCGCCGACCGTGTGCACGCCGTTTCGCCGACCTACGCACGGGAGATCCAGCAGCCGAACGGCCGTTTTATCCGCGGCGGTGAGGGGCTGGAAGCGGATCTCGCCGAAGCAGCGGACGCCGATCGCCTGGTGGGCATTCTCAACGGCT
>JAUILW010000793.1 GCA_030432795.1 Gammaproteobacteria bacterium | reverse complement strand
TTCCGCAAACCCACCAAGGTGCACGCGCACGGCTTCATCACCGTCAACGGCACACGCATGTCGAAATCGCGAGGCACCTTCATCGAAGCTGCCACCTATCTCGAGCACCTGTCGCCCGAGTATCTGCGTTACTACTACGCGACCAAGATCTCCGATGGTATCGACGATCTCGACATCAGCTTCGACGACTTCGTGCAGCGGGTGAACTCTGACCTCGTGGGCAAGCTCGTCAACATCGCCAGCCGCTGCGCCGGGTTCATCAGCAAGCAGTTCGACGGCTTACTCTCCGAGCAGCTGGCAGAGCCGGAACTGCAGGCGGAATTCGCCGCGCGCAGCGAAGCCATCGCCGCACTCTATGAGCAGTCGAATACCTCCAAAGCCGTGCGCGAGATCATGGCGCTGGCGGACCGGGCCAACCAGTACGTCGCCCAGGCGGAGCCGTGGAACGCCATCAAAGATCCGGCGCGGCGCGACGAGGTGCAGGCGGTGTGCAGCCAGGGGCTGAACCTGTTCCGCGTGTTGATGGCCTACATCAAGCCCATCGTGCCGAAGCTGGCGCAGGATGCTGAGGCGTTTCTCGGCATCGAACCGCTCACCTGGGACGACAGCCAGACGACGCTCACGGCGCACAGGATCAACCCGTTCAAAGCGCTGTTTGCGCGCATGGAGCGCAAGACGCTCGATGCCGTGGTGGAGGCGAGCAAGCAGTCAGATACCGGTGGCACTGCAGAGGTACCGGCACAGATGCCGGAAGAAGAGGAAACCGTGTCCGACTACATCAGCATCGACGATTTCGCCAAGGTGCAGCTGCGCGTGGCCCGGGTGGTCGCGGCCGATCACGTGGAAGGTGCCGACAAGCTCCTCAAATTGACCCTCGATGTGGGCGATCATCAACGCACCGTGTTTTCCGGCATCCGGAGCGCCTACGATCCTGCTGACCTGGTCGGCCAGCTCACCGTCGTGGTCGCCAACCTGGCGCCGCGCAAAATGCGTTTCGGCACCAGCGAAGGCATGGTGCTGGCCGCCGGCCCCGGTGGTAGCGACATCTTTCTGATCCGCCCCGACAGCGGTGCCGAGCCGGGTATGGAAGTGACCTGATGGCGGAGCTCGCCGCTCTGCTGGTGGGGAGCCTGCTCGTCAACAATTTCGTTCTGGCTCAGTTTCTGGGCCTGTGCCCGTTCTTCGGCACCACCCAGCGCTACGACACCGCGCTGGCCATGGGCCTGGCCACCACCTTTGTGCTCTGCCTGGCGGCGACCCTGTGCCACATGGTCTACCACCTGTTGCTCGTACCGCTCGAGCTCGAATACCTGAACATCATTGCGTTCATCGTCATCGTCGCAGGTGCCGTGCAGCTCACGGAGATGTACGTGAAGGCCACCAGCCGGGTGCTCTACCAGTTGCTCGGCATCTACCTGCCGTTGATCACCACCAACTGCGCCGTGCTAGGCGTCGCATTGCTCGCCACCGGCCGGGAGCTTTCGTTTATCGAGACGCTGGTATTCGCTGCCGGTGCCGCCGGCGGCTTCACCCTGGTCATGATGGTTTTCTCCGCCATGCGTGAGCAGCTCGTCACCCGGGATCTTCCGCACGCCATGCGCGGCACGCCGATTACGCTGATCAGCGCCGGCATCCTCGCGCTCGGCGTTTTAGGATTTCAGGGCCTGTGACCGACGTCGGCCTGCTGCTGGGGTTGGTGCTGCTGGTATGTGCGCTGCTGGCCATCGC
>JAUILW010000792.1 GCA_030432795.1 Gammaproteobacteria bacterium | reverse complement strand
TGATGGATGTATCGCCCGGCACGTAGGCGCCGTAGGCCATGATGGCGCCCATGCCGAGGCTGAGTGTGAAGAACGCCTGTCCCATGGCAATGAGCCACGCATCGGCGTCGATAGACTCCCAGTTCATACGAAACATGAAGTCGAGCCCCTGCTGAAAACCGCCGGAATTCATTCCGTACACCAGCAGCACGATCAGCAGTACGAACAACAGCGGCATGAACCAGCGGATGGCCGTTTCCAGGCCTTTGATCACGCCCTTGCCAACGATATAGACCGTGAGCCCCATGAACAGCGTCTGGCAGAGCAGCATGAGCCAGGGATTGGCGAGAAAGTCGTTGAAGGTCTGATTGGCGATATCCGGTGTAACCGCGTTGAAAGTGCCGGTAGCCATCTCGAAGATATAAAACAGCGCCCAGCCGGCGATGACCCCGTAATAGGAGAGGATCAGAAACCCCGCCACCACACCCATCCAGCCGATCACTACCCAGAAGCCCGACGCGCGCGCCTGCTGGGTGAGCATGCGCATGGTATTGATCGGGCTGTTGCGCCCTTCGCGCCCGAGCAACGTCTCGGCCATCATTATCGGTATGCCGACGATGGCGACACATACCAGATAGATGATGACGAAGGCGCCACCGCCGTTTTCGCCGGCGATGTAGGGGAATTTCCAGATGTTGCCGAGGCCCACGGCGGAGCCCGCAGCGGCCAGCACGAACAGCCATCTGCTGGACCACATACCGTGCCGGGATTCGGTTTTGCCAAGCGCCATGCGTATTCCCCTCTCACTTCCCGCTGAGTATCACGGCGCGGATTATAAAAGCTGCCTATAATCGCCCGCCATGACAAAGAAGGGCGGCAAAAGCAAAGCCCCCGACCCCACGATTGCGCGCAACAAGCGCGCCGCGCACGACTACCATCTGGAGCAACGCTTCGAAGCGGGTATCGCGCTCATGGGTTGGGAGGTGAAGTCCATCCGGGCGGGCAAGGCCCAGCTCGTGGACGCCTACGTGCTCGTCCGCGACGGCGAGGCGTGGCTCCTGGGCGCCCATTTCACACCGCTGGACAGCGCTTCTACCCACGTCATCGCCGATCCCACCCGCACCCGCAAGCTCCTGCTGCACGCAAAGGAAATTGCGCAGATCTTCCAGGCCACCCAACAGAAGGGCTACACGGTGGTGGCGACTCGGCTGTACTGGAAGGGCAGCATGGTGAAGTGCGAAATTGCGCTCGCCAAGGGCAAGAAGAGCCACGATAAGCGCGAAACTTCCCGCGACCGGGACTGGGCACGGCAGAAACAGCGGCTGCTCAAGTCCGGCAATCGCTAATATTACATCACTTGCAGGTTTTTCCTGATTAGACGTAATATTACGGGTAAGTCATCAACCGCCGGACACACGTAATGTCCGCAGAACGCAACCGACCCTCGGACGTCGTGCTCGACATGCTGCGCAGCGCCCGCAGCCGTCAGCGCACGGCCCGCTCGCTGGTTTCCGCAGGTGAGCTCTTCGGCTACACCGCCAACACCATGCGCGTGACCCTGTCGCGCCTGATGGCGCGTGGCCTCATCGAGAGCCCGGAGCGCGGGTTGTATCGCCTCACCCGGCAAACTGACGCTCTGAATCAGTTTGTCGAGCGCTGGCGCGAAGGCGAAGCGCGGGTGAGCGCCTGGGACGGGGAGACGTGGCTATTCGCCCACCTGCAGGGTGAAGCAGCGAAGAGCGTCTGGACGC
>JAUILW010000791.1 GCA_030432795.1 Gammaproteobacteria bacterium | reverse complement strand
AAAGGCTTGATGGCAAACGCCGGCACGCACGTGTCGCTGCGCGACGCCGGCCGCTTCATGTGGACGCGGCGCAGGGTCTACCTGACGCTCTTTCTCGGCTCCTCCATGATGGCCATGGCCGGCTACGGTACCGGCGCCTGGTATCCGGAGCTCTTCGCCCGTCACTACGGCATGTCGAAGACCGATGCCGGCATCGCCTACGGCACCATCGTGCTCGTGGCCGGCAGCCTGGGCGTGATGCTGGGCGCCTGGTTCGCCGGTTGGCTGGCCCGCCGCGGCCACACCGATTCCTGGGTGCGCGCATGCCTGTACACAGCGCTGCTGGCGGTGCCGTATCACGTCGCAGGACCTTTGAGCGGCTCGTCGGCCGTCAATCTGGCGCTCTTGTGGCCGGGCATGATCATGACCGGTTCGTACCTCGGCGTGCTGGCCGTGGCGATTGTCGTGATCACCCCCAACCAGCTGCGCGGTCAGGTCACAGCCGTGTATATCTTTGTCACCAACATCCTCGGTATGGCGCTGGGTACCAGCATCCTCGCCGCCTTCACGGATTTTCTGTTCCAGGACGACGCCCTGCTGCACTACTCGGTGGCCAGTGCCTGCGGCCTGTTCTACCCTCTCGCAGCCGTGTTTTTCGCGCTCTGCCTGCCCGCTTTTCGCCGCGCCATCACCGACATGGAGACCGCCCGTTGAAACTATCCGTGATTTTTCCCAACGTGTTCTACCGCGAAGGCCAGGCCGGCGTAACGCGCCTGATCCAGGGCATCGAACGCATCGGCTTTCACGAGCTCGGCATGTTCGACCACGTGGTCATGGGCTATCCAACCGAGCACCGCCGCGCGCCCTTCTATCCGCCTACCATGCCCATCATGGAGGCTTTCTCCATGCTCGCGTTCGCCGCCGGTATCACCAGCCGCATTCAGCTCGGCACCGGCGTGCTGGTGTTGCCGCAGCGCAATCCGACGCTCGTGGCGAAACAGGCCGCCAGCATCGATCTGCTCTCCGGCGGCCGCTTGCGGCTCGGCGTGGGTACCGGATGGCAGCGCTCCGAGTACGAAGCGCTTGGGGAGTCCTACGACGGCCGTGGCGAGCGGATGGACGAAGCCATCGCGGTGCTGCGCGCCTGCTGGCAGGACAGCCACGTGCACTACCAGGGCGCGCACTACCAGCTGGACGATATGGCGTTCGAGCCCAAACCCCGGCAGGGCAGCGCCATTCCCATCTGGATCGGCGGCACCAAACCTGCGGCGCTGCGCCGCGTAGCCCGCCTCGGCGATGGTTGGATGGCGATGAACGCGCCGGGAGACGCGCCGCTGGAGGAGCGTCTGAGTGCGCTAAAACGCTATGCCGAAGAAGCCGGCCGGGACCCGACAGGCATCGGCATGCAGATGACCCTGTCCCCCGGTCCGCTGCCCAAGGAGGTGCGCAAGCGCTTCTTTGCCGACCCGGCGCTGCTGTTGGCCCGCACACAGGAGCTCGCCGAGCTCGGCTTCCGCTGGGCGGCTATCGATTGCGTGCCGATCTTCCAGCACGGCTACCGTACCGTCGATGCGCTGCTCGACTACCTGGGTGAGGTATACGATATGCTGTCTCCGATGCTTGAACCGCCACCAGAAAGTGCCCACTAAAATGAGGTTGTGACATGACGACCAACACCCGTAGCGGACCGCTCGACGACGTCACCATCATCGATTGCAGCATGGCCTACGCCGGCCCTTTCGGCACCACGCTGCT
>JAUILW010000099.1 GCA_030432795.1 Gammaproteobacteria bacterium | reverse complement strand
CGCCGTTGTCGACGATCCCTTCCGGGCCAGCAGCGATGTATTCTTCGTAGCCCAGATGGCTACCGGAGCTGATGCAATCGGGTGCGTCCTGACACCAGTGACCGACGCCGATAAAGCGTGGCTCGACTCAGTGCGTCGAACGGCTTACTGCGCCCTATGCCGAGCTCTGGGAAGCAGGCGGCGGCTCGATGATGTGGACGCCTTGGTGTCCGAGAAACACACCGATCACGTGCGCACATATCCATGACACATTCGTGCGCATGAAGGACAAGCATGACTAACGCATTCTTCAGAAAGGATGGCACTGCCCAAGGGGTGGCCAAGCAACGTTTGATAGAAACACTTGCTGAACCCCATAAGCGCGTCATAAACGATCCTTACGCCGACAGATTTGTTCCCGGTTCCGGCTTGTTGAAACTGATGGGGCACAAGCTAAACGTCCGCTTAAGTCAGAAGCTTGCACCTGGTTTTCATGAACATCTCATTGCCCGTACGCGCTTCATCGACGATCTGATCAAGGATTGTGCTGATGGTGGGTCAGAGCAATACGTCATCCTGGGGGCGGGATATGACTCGCGTGCTCATCGGCTTGATATTCCGTCGACTTTAAAGATATTCGAAGTGGATCAGCTTGAGGTACAAGCTAGGAAGCGATCCAAGCTTCCAAAAGATCTACCCAACGCAGGAAGCGTTACCTACGTGAGTGTTGATTTCAATCATCAGTCGCTCACAGAACAACTCTTGGCAGCGGATTTCGATCAAAGCAAATCTACCGTTTTTACGCTTGAGGGCGTCTCGCAGTACGTCACTAAAGACGCAATCACATCAACGATTAACGAACTAGCCGTGCTTACTCAAGGGACAAGCTCAACTTTTTTTATGTCTTACGTCGACAAACGTCTCGATACTGATCCTGAGGACTGCTTCGGCAAGGGCTACCCCAAGGCTGCAAAGCGCGCTGAACTGATAAAAGGCTTATCTGCCAAAGTGGGGGAACCTTGGATAAGTTTTTACACGGCGGAAGAAGTGGAAGGCCTGTTTTCCGAAAACGGATTCTCAGTAGTAGAGAATAGAACCGTGGCAGATCTCAACGCTGCGTATTTTGCGCCGGTTGGCAGAGCGCTTCCTGAAGACCAGATTATGAAGCTTGAGCATTTTGTAGTAGGGAGGTCCTAGTGACTGCCCTCACACTGTCTGTCAGGTCAAAGTCGCGAGTAACGAAAAACCTCTCACACACCAGAAGCATCGCCGGATCAAAGCCACCAGTTCTATCGAAGTATGCCTGATGGTCCCCTCTCCAGCCGGCCAGATCATCATTCTCCGCTTCCGAAAAGGCGAACCAACCGCAGCAGGCGTTTACACAGCGCTTCGCTGTCGCCAAACGTAAAGGTGCTGCCTAGTTCACACACTCATCAACCCTCCTGACTGTCGGGTGACCAACAGAGCCGGATATCCGCAAGTTGCTCCCGGGAATCCGCCCATGGATTGTCTGCCGGTTCTGCGAAACCCCGTCGCACCTCGCGGAATCCGTGCGACAGATAAAACGCTTGCGCGCCTTTGTTTTTCTGAAAGGCAAACAGCTCCAGGCCTCCGGGTGATACGGCCTTCGCCTGATTCAGCAGCGTCGAGCCGACTCCCATCCCCTGCCAGTCCACGTGCACGTACAGGTGCTCCAGCTCGCGGCCTTCCTGCACCATCAGGCCAATCAGATCGCCAGACACGGTATCGGCTACCACAGTGATCTTTCGAGGATCGATGCGTGCAAAGAAGTTCATCTGATCATGCAGATCTTCGGAGCGATTGTGCTCTTCAAGCCCCATAGCTCGCTGGAAAGATCTGCGCCACATCTTCACCAGCTCTATCGCGTACTCAACTTTGTACGGCACTAGCTCGATGTTCTGACCGGCGACATCAAGCCTCTGATGCGATGGGCCTTCGGCTCGGAGGCGTTGCAACCTTGCTGAGTCGTACCGCGGCAGACGGCCGTCAATCTCATACCACGGCGCTTTGTGCTCAACGTAGATGTGCTTGTCGGGTTTAACGCCGACACTCCCATCCAGAAGTCCTGCAGGGATCTCGATGCGTTGCCCCTCTCCCGCCGGGTCCGGCACCGGCGAACCACACACGGAACAGAAGCACGAGCGGTAGGCAGGCGCGACATGCAGAATCGGCGCATCAAATGAGCGAATGGCTTGCCTGCCGGAGCGCCAACGAAAGCCACTTCGCTCTGCGGCAACCGCTGCGAAGAACGCCGAGCCGCTCGTCTTCCTGCATCGACTGCAATGGCAGAGTTCGAAGGGGCCAGAAAGACGGTCGATCTCGAAGCTGACGGTACCGCACAGGCACCGTCCGATGACACTACCGTCTCGCGCATCGTTTACCACTTCATCTCATCTCCGGTAGTTCGCCCTGAGAAGGTGGCCGAGTTCGCCCGGATCCTGCGCCAGATAGTCTGCACCCGCCGCGGACAGCTCCTCCCGCGAGCCATAACCGTACAACACGCCGATCGTTGTCAGTGCGTTGGCCTTGCCCCCGAGGATGTCGTAGCGACGATCGCCCACCATGAATGCAGGCTGCGCCAATCCCACCACCGACCTGGCATGAGAGAGGAGCTCTGCCTTGTCTGACAGATTGCCGTGCAGATCCGGCCCAAACAGATCGGTGAAAAAACCGCTGAAACCAAAGTGCTCGACAATCCGTTCGGCGAACACCAGTGGCTTGCTGGTTGCCAGGTACAACGGGAAGCCATCCGTACGCAAGGTTGCCAGAAGCTGCGCAATACCGTCGTAGGGTCGATTCTCGCGCCAACCCTGCTCATCGAATCTCTCCCGGTAGAGCTGCACCGCCGCTTGCGCTTGCGCATCGCCCACCAGCTTCTCAAAGCTCTGCAGTAAAGGCGGCCCGATGCACCACAGGAGCTCATCCTCGGTGGGCACCGCGCTTCCAAGCGCGCCCAGCGCGTACTGGATGCACCGAGTGATCCCTTCTCGCGGGTCGGTCAGTGTTCCGTCCAGGTCGAAATAGATAGGCATGCTGGTACTCCCCACGTAAGGGCCCAGGTTACTACGATCGCCTCCTTCAAACGGAGCAGCCTTCAGGCAGGCAGCACGAGCACGCGACGTAATGTACGCCTGCCTTCAACGCCATCTCCCCGGCGGTGAAGATGGATACGGTTATTGAAGATCAGAAGGTCACCCTTTCGCCACCGATGTACGGCACCCTGGCCGACGCACGCATCTGTCAACGCATCGAGTGCCTCAACGCTGGCCGCTTCACCCAGATGCTCCAAACACCAGGCATGCTCACCAAGCAATACATACTGCCTGCCGGTGGGTGTGTCTGTTGCGACGACCTGATGCAACACGCCGGGAGGTGCTGTTTCCGCAAGCTTCACCGCCCTCATGGTGCTGCCCAGCCGCCAACGCGCTGCGAGTGCCTGCCAGCGATTACTCCGTGCATACGGCGCCGGTGCCGCCGGTTCGATGTGAGAAAAACGCGTTTGCCTTGAACGCAGCACATGATGAAAAGCGCGCCAGCATTCGATCTCACGAACATAAGCCTTCGGCAGCGCGGCGAACCCGGTCGCGACATCGGCAAGCTCCGTGGCTGCACAATTATGAGCGGCATCCAGCGCGTACAAGGTGGTGTACTGCGCAGGCGTCTGCGCCCAGGAGGTATCGCAGTGCCACAGGCGGTTATAGGGGTTGATGCGCTGATCGCTTTCTATACGCAGCTCAGGGAGATAGCTCCTTCCACCCCAGTCTGGCGTTTTGCCAACCAGGGGCCCAAGCGATGCGCAGATGTTTAGCTGGTGGCGAGGCTGCGGTGGCACGTTGCGCAGGACGACCGCAGGGTGGCGCGCCATGAGCGCTGAAAGCGCGGCGCGGCTCTGCCGCTGCCGATCCCACTGGGCAAACTCGATCTCGTGGATCACCTGATGACCTGGCGCTACTTACGCCACAGAGCATCGCACCAACCAGGCTTGCGGAGAAGATGTCATTAAGGAGGCATCACCCGGCGCGCTTCACGCGAGTGTCCACATCGAGCCTTTCTCGAAAGTGTTCATCCACGTGTTCTGTGGGTTGGTGCTGACGACGCTTTGCCCGCTTCACCAGAAGGTTTCGTCGTTCGATAGCGATGAGACGGGATTCGCTGCGATTGATCACGGTACTACTCGATCCGGTTCGCGGAGAACTGAGCGTTACAGTTTACCGATGTAGGGCCGCACCGATGAGAGCGGCATCGCAAAATGCCAATTCAGCAAGCCTGTCAGGCGCGCAACGGCCTCTCGTCACGCGTAAACCCCGGCTGCAGATGCTCAGCGAATTGCCTGCTGGCACCGGTGGTGCTAAAGATACTCTCGAGATCAGGATCCTGCATCACCGGCAGGTGACGGATGCGATGCTCCAGCATCTTCTTCTGTGCACGCACATCCCACCACCGTGGAATGTGCGTAGCGGCAGACACTTCACATCAGGCGGAGACCACCACCTCGCGTGCCAGGGAGCGGCCCTTATCGGCAGCTTCGAGGAACTCCGGCACCTGATCGAAGTTCAGGTAGTTATAGATCTCAGGCGCCATGGAATCGATCTTCGTGGCGTACTCGAGATACTCCTCAGGCGTTGGCAGACGTCCCAGGATCGCCGCTATTGCGGCGAGTTCCGCCGACGCCAGGAACACATCCGCGCCTTGCCCCAGGCGGTTCGGGAAGTTCCGCGTAGAGGTGGACACCGCCGTGGAATTGGCGGCGATACGCGCCTGGTTGCCCATGCAGAGGCTGCACCCTGGCATCTCCGTGCGAGCGCCTGCCTGCGCGTAGATGTTGAAGTAGCCCTCTTCCATGAGCTGCTGCTCATCCATGCGTGTTGGCGGTGCGATCCACAAGCGGGTGGGAATCGCCTCACCTGCCGCCTGCAGCAGTTTGCCGGCGGCGCGGAAGTGGCCGATGTTGGTCATGCACGAGCCGATGAACACTTCATCGATCTTCGTGTTGGCAACCTCGGAGAGCGGCTTCACGTCGTCCGGATCGTTCGGGCAGGCCAGCAGCGGCTCGGTGATCTCCGACATGTTGATCTCGATCACCTCGGCATACTCCGCATTCTCATCGGCACGCAAGAGGCTCGGGTTCTCCAGCCACGCTTCCATAGCCTGAGCGCGACGCTCGAGCGTGCGCACATCGCCGTAACCGTTGCCGATCATCCAGCGCAGCATCACGACGTTGGATCGCAGGTACTCGGCAACCGAGGCCTCGGAGAGATCGATGGTGCAACCGCCGGCTGAGCGCTCAGCACTTGCATCAGACAGCTCGAAGGCCTGCTCTACGGTGAGATCCGGCAGGCCCTGGATCTCCAGGATGCGGCCGTTGTACACGTTCTTCTTGCCTTTCTTCTCCACCGTCAGCAGACCGCGCTGGATCGCTGCATAGGGAATGGCGTTGACAAGATCACGCAAGGTAATGCCCGGCTGCATTTCGCCGGTGAAACGCACCAGCACCGACTCCGGCATGTCGAGCGGAATGACGCCAAGGGCTGCACCAAACGCCACCAGGCCAGAACCCGCCGGGAAGGAGATGCCCAGTGGGAAACGGGTGTGCGAATCGCCGCCCGTGCCGACCTGATCAGGCAGCAGCATGCGGTTCAGCCAGCTGTGAATGATGCCGTCGCCGGGGCGCAGCGACACGCCACCACGGTTCTTGATGAAGTCGGGCAGGGTGTGCTGCGTCTCAATGTCCACCGGCTTCGGATACGCTGCCGTGTGGCAGAAGCTCTGCATCACCAGGTCCGCCGAGAAGCCGAGGCATGCGAGCTCCTTGAGCTCATCGCGGGTCATCGGGCCGGTGGTGTCCTGAGATCCAACCGTGCCCATGCGCGGTTCGCAGTAGGTGCCGGGGCGCACGCCCTGGCCTTCCGGCAGACCGCAGGCGCGGCCGACGATCTTCTGCGCCAGGGTGAAGCCCTTGCCACTGTCCTGTGGGTCTACCGGACGGCGGAATACATCCGTCGGCCCGAGACCGAGCGCTTCGCGGGCCCGCTCGGTGAGGCTGCGGCCGATGATCAGCGGGATGCGCCCGCCAGCCTTGACTTCGTCGAGGATCACGTCGGTCTTGAGGCTGAACTCGGAGATGACCTCACCTGCGTCATTTTCAATGACGCCGTCGTAGGGCTTGACGACGATCACGTCGCCCATGGCGATGTTGTCCACGGGGCACTCGATGGGCAGCGCACCCGAATCTTCTACCGTGTTGAAGAAGATCGGCGCAATCTTGCCGCCCAGCACCACACCGCCCTGGCGCTTGTTCGGCACGCAGGGAATGTCGTCGCCCATGTGCCAGAGTACGGAGTTCGTGGCGCTCTTGCGCGACGAACCGGTACCGACCACGTCACCCACGTAGGCCACCGGATTGCCGGAGTTTTTCAGCGCTTCGATCTGATCGATG
The DNA here is from genome assembly GCA_030432795.1 of Gammaproteobacteria bacterium. Taxonomy (GTDB): domain Bacteria; phylum Pseudomonadota; class Gammaproteobacteria; order Pseudomonadales; family Azotimanducaceae; genus SYFY01. Next base: position 2,829 of record JAUILW010000099.1, on the reverse strand, counting down.
GCGTTGGTGATGCCTTCACGCGGGTTCTTGAGCATGGCGAGCGCGTGCAGCGGTATGTCAGGGCGCGACCAGGCATCCTGCGCCGGCGACAGGTCGTCGGTGTTGGTTTCACCTGCCACCTTGAACACCGTCATGCGGATCTCACGCGGCACGTCATCGCGGCGCGTAAACCACTCGGCATCCGCCCAGGACTGCATGACCGCTTGTGCGTGGGCATTGCCGGCCTTGGCCTTCTCGGACACGTCGTGAAACGCATCGAACATCAGCAACGTGCCTTTGAGCTGCTCCGCTGCCAGCCCGCCGAGCGCATCGTCATCCAGAAGTTCCACCAGCGGCATGATGTTGTAGCCGCCGAGCATGGTGCCGAGAATCTCGACCGCGCGGCCGGCATCGATGAGCGGCGAAGAAGCCGCGCCCTTGGCCACATCGGCCAGGAATGCCGCTTTCACATAGGCCGCATCGTCTACCCCCGGCGGTACCCGCTCGGTCAGCAGGTTCATCAGAAACGCTTCCTCACCCTTGGGCGGGTTCTTCAGCAGCTCGATGAGCTGGGTGACCTGCTCCGCGTCGAGGGGCTTCGGCGGAATTCCCTGGGCAGCGCGCTCCGCTGCATGGGCACGATAGGCTTCAAGCATGGCAGTTCTCATGGTGGCTCAATGGATCTGAAAGCACGATAGCAGAGGTATAGCCATGCGTATAATGGATATTATTGATGCTTAATATAGAATTCATGCATGCAAGACCTATCCAATATCCGCTCTCTGCTGGCTGTCGCCGACGCCGGTGCCATCACCGAGGCCGCCAGCCGCCTGGGCCTCACCCAACCTGCGCTCACCCGACGGCTGCAGCAGCTCGAAGCCGAGTTCGGCGCGACCCTGCTGCAGCGCGGGCGCAATGGCGCCACCCTCACCGAGGTCGGCCGCATGGTGGCCGATGAAGGGCGATTGCTCGTGGAACGCTACGCACGTATCCGCCAGCAGGTGTCGCGTCACACCTCCGCCACCGCCGGCACCATTCGCCTGGGCGGCGGCGCAACGGCGGTGTCCTTCGTGCTGCCAGGCGCCATCGCCACCTTCCAACAGGCATTTCCCGGCGTGCACTTCCAGGTGAAGGAGGCGAGTTCCGCTGACGTCGCGGAGGACGTGTCCAGCGGCCGCCTGGAGTTGGGGCTCGTCACGCTGCCAGTACGCAAGGTGGGGCTCGACATCACCCCCCTGTTGATCGACGACATCGTCCTCATCGCCGCGGCGGACCATCCGCTGGCAAAACAGAAACGCACACACATCGAGGCGTTGGACGGCGAGAACTTCGTGGGCTTCGAGGGCGGCAGCGCCATCCGCCAGATCGTCGACGACGAGTTGCGTCGAGCAGGCGTTGAGATCAACGTGGTGATGGAACTGCGTTCCATTCCCGCCATCCTGCGTATGGTGGCGAGCACCAAGAACCTGGCCTTCGTCAGCCGGCTAGGGGTGGCCGGTCAGAGCCTCGTGAGGGAGGTGCCGGTGCAACGCCTCGCCATTGCGCGGGAACTGGCGCTCGTGCAACGGCAATCCACCCAGCTTTCGCCCGCGGCGGCCAACTTCCGCACACGCCTCCTGGAGGCGTGAGCTACTTCGGCACGTACCAGATCGGTGAAGAGTAAGCGCGATCCTGAGTTCAGCAGCCGGAATTTCGTATGGATGGCGCCTTTTTCCTCACGGAAATCATCGAGTTGTTGGACCGGCCGGGTATCGACTACGCCATCAAGGTGCCGTTCTGACAGCGGTTGGAGCTACAAAGCGGGAACGCGTGGTCATCTATCGCAAGCGTGTATTCCATGAAACCCGCAACAACTTGCTGATTCCGGACGGCACCAACTGGAAGGCCACCTTCATGATCGAGTACGGCGACGTCGATGAGCGGCGCAAAGCGCTGGCGCGCCTCGCCGGCGTCGAGCACAGGGTGTGGGTGCAGGTTGGCGAGCAGGAGCGCGTGTTCGCCATCGCCAACGAAGATCCGAACCGCTCCACGGAGGACAAGACCTCCGCCGTGCACTTCCTGCGCTTCGAGCTCGACGCAGCATCGGTTGCATTGCTGAAGGCGGGCGCCGCCTTGCAGTTCGGCATCGACTATCACGGCTTCGAGCAGATTCCAGCAGCATCGGAAGACACCCGCGAAGCCCTCGCTGCCGATCTCGCTTAGGCACCCACAGCTGTGCACCTGAAAGGGTCCTGACGTACATGCGCACGTGCAGCTGTCTGTGGATGACCCCTATCCAAAGCGTGCAGAGTGGACGGCGTACCTGCGCAATGGTTCGGCCCCATGCCACACGGCGCCCCCTATCCCTACGTGCGTCACCGGCCGGTGCTTACCCTCCTTTACCAGGTGATGGACCATCGCCTCCCCGAGTATCTCGATCACATCCGAGACAGCGACCCAGGCTTACAGAAGGGATCGATCCTCACGGAACCAGCGCCGCAACGAATACTTCGGCCGGGCGGTGAATAGGTGGGTTATTCTGCCTATGCTCCAAAGATGTCGCTCGTTCCAGGTGGTGTCCGGATCATCGTCCTCACGGTCCGTACCGAAAAGCTTCCACCGTTGGCAGGAATGATCGAAGCACGAGCCAGCGATCGGACGCCCCGGAACCACGTCACTTTCGCACAGCATTGCAGGCTCCCGGCGCACCGGCACGACAGCACCGACATTGCAGACTCACCAACCTGCACTCCGGCGGCTCCGCTCCCCCATGCCCAACGTCGCTCCCTACCCCTACGTTCGCCATCGCCCCGAGCACACCCTCCTCTACGAGGTGATCGACCACCACCTGCCGGAGTTCTCCGGACATCT
>JAUILW010000790.1 GCA_030432795.1 Gammaproteobacteria bacterium | reverse complement strand
ACATGTTATCGCCCCAATCGATAGTTGTAGGTGAGACCGGCAGCAAAACCGCTGGCTTGTGGCCCCAGATCCGGCCTTGACGCGTAGCTCAAGCGCAGCGCCAGCTCGTCATCGCCAAACACTCGCGTGCCAACCGATGCGCCGATTTCGTACGTCGGCTGTTTTTCCGGCCACTGGTAGCCAATGTCCACGTCCAGCCGGTAACGGGGCGTTGGTACGCGCCAGTTCATGCGGCCGGGTTCGCCGTTGGCGATGGTCACGCCGATACCAACCCGGTCTGTTCGCTCGGGTAACAGGTCCGGTTGCGCCAGTGCGGCGATGTGTTGCGCAAGGCTCCTGGTGACGGTGGGCGTGTTGCGGCGCGCCGAGCTCAAGGCTGCACGGGCAACGACAGCGGGGCGCTCGAAGAACACATTGTGCTGCCATCCGAGCTCCGCACGAAATCCGTGGCTGATGTTGACGCCAGCGCGATCGTTGAACTGCTCGGCTGCGACCTGGGCGGATATCGAGTCTCGCGCAGTGGGACGAAAGCTGTGGCCGATGACCAGCGCTGACTTGCTGCCGAATGCCTGCAGCAGCGGCGACTCGTCCGGCCTTTGATCGTATGACAGGCGTGCGAGGCTCGTGTGCTGCTGGTTCCATTGCCATTGACCGGTAAGCGACAGCGGGGTTCGGTCTCCGGCTGGGCTGCGCGCGACCCCAGCCGCCGCTTCCCAGCGCCCTCGGTCGAACTGGCTTCCCACCCGCACAGATGCGCTCTGTTCCGTGGCGCGATCCGGTGTGCCAGGCGTGAGCAGCGCCCCATCAAAGCGGTAGTTGGTGCTGTTGAAATTTGCCGCAACGTGGTAGTCGTCGAACGTTCTGGCAATGTTCAGCGCCTGGCTGCTGGCGGATACGGTACCGAAGCTCCTGTGCTCGGTATGTGCCTGCACCCCGCTCGGACGGTCGATAGTGATGTCCGCCGCAATACGGGTCAGCATCAGTCGGTCGCTGTCCGGGGTGCGTGTGTTTATCTGTTCGAGTGCCGCCAGGAGGGCGCGGCTGTCCTCGCGGCTTGCCAGCAGCGCTTCTGCGCGCATGGTGGGCCGCACGTGCTCCCGATAGGGCGCCAGCGCGTGCAGATCTCGTGCCTGATGCGCGACCATGAATAGCGGATAGTCGTCCAGCGGTATGTCATGCTTCTGTGCATATGCTACCCAGAAGCGCGCTGCGTCGAGATTTTGTGCGTCGAGCTGGTCGTTGATCAGTGTGCGCACGAAAGGCGCCGGGTCGCCATCCCGTAAGCCGTACATCAGCCGCTCGAAGTCCGCGCGCGTGAGCATGCCGGAGGAGAGTGAGCGCAGCGCCGAGATGTCCAGGCCATCGATGTTGGGTAGTTCCTCCAAAGCCCGTTTCAGAGTGTCTCTACGCCAGTGCAGCGCTTCGTCAACCCGACCGGTTTTCAGAAGCGCGCCGGTGAATGCCAGCGCCAGGTAGGTATCGTCCGGAGCGTGGTTGATTGCCTTGCGGTACCAGAACGCAGCTTCGTCGTACCGGGCCAGCGCCATGTATCCTTCAGCGAATGGAGCGTACAGCTCGGCGTGTTCAAGTGCGAGGTTTGGCCGGCTATCGAGCAACTGCCACAGTCGGGTAAGACTCCGTTGATCCAACAGCAACCATGCGTAGGCGGTAACCGCTGGTACGTAGTTCGGCGCCAGCGCCAACGCTGCATCGAAGCTTTTCTCAGCGTTGTCCGGGTTG
>JAUILW010000789.1 GCA_030432795.1 Gammaproteobacteria bacterium | reverse complement strand
ACGTCAACCGCACCGACTCGGCAGTGCGCCTCACCCATCTGCCCACGAACATCGTGGTACAGTGCCAGAGCGAGCGCTCGCAGCACCAGAACAAGGACAAGGCCATCAAGCAGCTGCGCGCCAAGCTCTACGAGATGGAGCTGCAGAATCGGCGCGCGGAGCAACAGGCCATCGAAGAATCGAAGGCGGATATCGGCTGGGGCAGCCAGATCCGTTCCTACGTGCTCGACCAGTCGCGGGTGAAAGACCTGCGCACGAATGTCGAACGCACCGATCCCGGCTCGGTGCTCGACGGCGATATCGATGATCTGATCGAAGCCAGCCTGAAAGCTGGCCTGTAACACCTGGGGGAACAGTGAGCGAAGAACGGGACATCCTGGAAGTACGTCGTGCCAAGCGCGATGCGTGGCTCGAAGCCACAGGCGGGTATCCCAACCGCTTTCGCCGCAAGGACTATGCCGCCGCACTCGCCGAGAAGGCCGAGTCTCTGGATAAGGCCGCGCTCGAGGCGCAGCAGATCCCAGCATGCGTGTGCGGGCGTGTGATGCTGCGCAGGGTGATGGGCAAGGCGAGCTTCATCACGCTCGAGGATCCCACCGGCCGTATCCAGTGCTACCTCACCGGCAACGATCTGGGTAATGCCTACGAGCAGTTCAAGGACTGGTGGGATATCGGTGACCTGGTGGGCGTGGAAGGGGTGCTGATGCGCACCAACAAAGGCGAGCTGACCGTGCATGCCTCCCAAGTGGAGCTGCTCAACAAGACTCTGCGGCCGCTGCCTGAGAAGTACCACGGTCTTACGGATACGGAAACGAAATACCGTCAGCGCTATGTAGACCTCATCATGAACGCCGAGTCGCGCGAGGTTTTTCGTGTTCGAAGCCTTGTGATAAAGGCCATGCGCGCGTTCTTCGAGGCGCGCGGTTTCCTCGAGGTGGAAACGCCGATGATGCATCCCATCCCGGGCGGTGCCTCGGCCCGGCCGTTCGTCACGCACCACAACGCACTGGATATGCCGCTGTACCTGCGCATCGCTCCGGAGCTGTATCTCAAGCGGCTGGTAGTGGGCGGTTTCGAGCGCGTGTTCGAGATTAATCGCAGCTTCCGCAACGAAGGTTTGTCCACCCGTCACAACCCCGAGTTCACCATGCTCGAGTTCTACCAGGCCTACGCGGATTATGACGACCTCGTCGACCTCACCGAGGCACTGTTTCGGGAGCTGGTGGAAAGCGTGCGTGGCACCACACAGATCGACTACCAGGGCGAAGCGCTGGACTTCGGCAAGCCCTTCGTGCGGATGACCATGGCGGATTCGATTGTCGCGCATACCGAGCTTACGGCGGATGACGTACGCGACGTGGAGCGGCTGCGCGCAGCCCTTGGCGGCGAGAACGCGGTGGACGCTTCCTGGGGTGTCGGCAAGCTGCAGACCGAGATCTTTGAAGCGCGTGTCGAAGACAAGCTCAAACAGCCCACGTTCATCACGGCCTATCCGGCGGAAGTGTCGCCCTTGGCGCGGCGCAGCGACGACGACCCGTCGGTGACCGACCGTTTTGAGCTGTTCATCTGTGGGCGCGAGTACGCCAACGCGTTTTCAGAGCTCAACGATCCCGTAGATCAGGCGGAGCGTTTCCGGGCGCAGGTGCAGGCCAAGGACGCCGGCGACGAAGAGGCCATGCACTTCGATGCGGATTACGTGGAGGCGCTCGAGTACGGTCTGCCGCCCACGGCCGGCGAGGGCATCG
>JAUILW010000788.1 GCA_030432795.1 Gammaproteobacteria bacterium | reverse complement strand
GTTACTTCTTCCTTCTGCGAAGAATCATGGAATCGGTTCGCTTGTTGGCACGGGTACGGTAGCCCTTGGTCGGCACACCCCAGGGCGAAACCGGATGACGGCCGCCGGAGGTTCGGCCTTCACCACCGCCGTGCGGATGGTCCACCGGGTTCATCGCCACGCCGCGAACGGTGGGACGAATGCCACGCCAGCGCTTGGCACCGGCCTTGCCGAGCTTGCGCAGGCTGTTTTCCTGGTTGCCGACCTCGCCAATGGTGGCCCGGCAGCCCAGCGGGACGCGACGCATCTCGCCGGACCGGAGGCGCAGCAGCGCGGTGTTGCCTTCCTTGCCGAGGAACTGCACCGAGACACCGGCCGAACGCGCGATCTGCGCGCCCTTGCCCGGCTTCATCTCCACGCAGTGGATCACGGTGCCAAGCGGGATGCGCTTCAGCGGCAGGCAGTTGCCGGTGGAGATCGGTGCATCGTCGCCGGACACCACGGTGTCACCCACGGCAATACGGCGCGGCGCGATGATGTAGCGACGCTCGCCGTCGGCGTACAGCAGCAGGGCCAGGTGGGCACTGCGGTTCGGATCGTACTCCAGGCGCTCGACGCGGGCCGGGATGCCGTCCTTGTTGCGACGGAAATCCACCACGCGGTAGTGACGCTTGTGACCGCCACCACGATGGCGGACGGTAATGCGACCCTTGTTGTTGCGCCCGCTGATCGCGCTCTTGGACTCGAGCAGCGAGGCCACCGGACGACCCTTGTGCAGTTCGCGACTGACGACCTTGACGACGCCGCGTCGCGCCGGGGAGGTCGGTTTCGCCTTGATCAGTGCCATGTTTCGTTACCTGTTCTGTGGCCGCGGCGAATTACGCGCCGCCACCGATGAAATCGATGTCGTCCCCTTCGCGGAGGGTGACGTAGGCCTTCTTCCAGTTCTGGCGCTTGCCGGGGGTGCGACCAAAGCGCTTGACCTTGCCGCGCACGTTGGCCACCTGCACCGCCTCGACCTTGACCTCGAACATCTTCTCCACCGCGGCCTTGATCTCGATCTTGCTGGCGGTGTCGAGCACCTCGAACACCACCTGGCGGTACTTGTCGCCGACGTTGGTGGTCTTCTCGGAGATGTGCGGTCGCAGGATGACCTGCATCAGTCGCTCTTCGTTCACTTGAGCGCCTCCTCGATTTTCTTCATCGCCTCGGAACCGAGCACGATCACGTTTTCGTGGGAAATCAGCGCCAGCGGGTTCAGCTCGGCGACGGAAATCACGTCCACCTTCGGCAGGTTGCGCGAGGCAAGCTCGAGGTTCGGGTAGTCACCGTTGACCACGAACATGACGTCGTCGATGCCGGCGCCCTTCAACTGTGCCGCCAACTCGCGGGTCTTCGGCGCCGACAGGTCAGCCGAATCCACCACACGCAGTCGCTCCTGGCGCAGCAGCTCGGAGAGCATCGAGCGCATGGCACCGCGATACATCTTCTTGTTGACCTTCTGCGCGTAGTTGCGCGTCGACGACGGAAACACCTTGCCGCCACCACGGAAGATCGGGCTGCGGATGGTGCCGGCGCGGGCACGGCCGGTGCCCTTCTGGCGCCACGGCTTGCTGGCGCCACCGGACACGGCGGAGCGGTTCTTCTGCGCGCTGGTACCGGCGCGGGCCGCGGCCATGTGGGCCACCACCACCTGGTGGATCAGCGGCTCCTTGAAGTCGACGCCGAACACGTCATCGGTGACGTCGACGTTGCCGGACGCCTCGC
>JAUILW010000787.1 GCA_030432795.1 Gammaproteobacteria bacterium | reverse complement strand
GCATGCCGAGTTTCAAGATTCCGCGTGTGCACAAGGTCACCGTGCAGCAGGGCAACGTGATCACCCAGCAGATGGTGGACCGCCTTGAACCCGGCATGACACGCAGCCAGGTGGTCTATGTGATGGGCGAGCCGGTGCTGCGCAACCCCTTCAACCAGGACCGCTGGGATTACCTCTACACCATCGACGTTCCCGGCGTGGTGCAGAGCAACCAGCGCCTGTCGCTGTTCTTCGAAAATGACCTCCTGGCATCGTTCAGCGGCAACTATCTGCCAAGCGATGCGGCCACCGGCCAACCGGTGGAGGACGAAGACCTCATTCCCGACCGGGAGCCAGAGCCGGTCGAGTAGCACGCGCTCTGCGGGCAGCCTTGGGGTCTGCCTGCAATGGCCTGTACACCTCGAGGCGATCACCCTGCGCAAGCACGTGCGAGCGCGGTACAACGGCGCCCCACACGCCGACCGGCGCATCTGAAAAATCGAACCGCGCGAACACGACATCCTGTGCTGCAGCGTTCAACGCATCACTCACCGTGGCGCCCTCCGGGAGGTTGAGAGGCAGGCTGTATTGCACGTCCGGCAGCGCGTAGACAAGCTCGACGTTCAGGACAGCACCGTTCTCGCCCGTGCGACAAACGCATCCAGCACCGCGTCTGCCGCCCTGCCCATCATCGGTTTCAGCGTGCGGCCGAGCAGGCCGCCAAATTCATAGTCGATGCGCAGCGACACCTTGCACCCTGCATCACCGAGCGGCGCGAATAACCACTCACCACGCAACGATCGAAAAGGCCCCTCCACCAGCTCGAGACCGATGCGGTGCGAAGGCGAAAGAAGATTGCGCGTGGTAAACGCCTCGGAAAAGCCGCGCGCGCTGGCCTGCACCGTCGCCACCACCTCCGCCTCGCTGCGGCTCACCACCACCACCCCAGCACAGCCCGGCACGAACTCGGGGTAGCGCTCCACGTCGTTGACAAGGTGGTACACCGCGGCTTGCGGAAAAGGCAGCAGCGCCTGCCGCGCCAGCTCAGGCACCGAAACAGGACAGCGTCTGCGCGCAGGGAAATACCGTGACGACGAAAACGACGAGCACCCCCAGCGGTGCGACTACCGCGATCAGCAACTTCCATAGCCACCACAGCGCGCTGCTCTCGATGCCAAGCTGCGACTTCACCACGGCTTTCGGCAGCACGTAAGCACAGAACACGGCTATCAGCAGGCCGCCGAGCGGCAACATGATGTTCTGCGAGATGTGATCGACAAACTCGAAGATGGTGCGGTCGAACACCTTGAAATCAGCCAGCACGTTGAACGACAGCACCGTGCCGATGCCCAGCAGCCAGCACAGCACGCCGAGGCTTTTAGCCACGCGTGCGCGCTTGGCGTTGTACTCCTCCACCAGGTAAGCAAGCGCAGGCTCAGTGAGAGAGATCGCCGAGGTGATTGCGGCGAAGCTCACGAGCACAAAGAACACCGTGCCGAACAGCGCGCCCAGCGGCAGCTGACCGAAGGCCAACGGCACGGTCACGAACATCAGGCCCGGCCCCTGACCCGGTTCCAGACCGTTGGCGAACACCACCGGGAAGATGGCCAGCCCAGCCGCCACAGCCACCACCGTGTCGAGAATCGCAATGGTGGCGATGGTCGAGGTGATGGATGTATCGCCCGGCACGTAGGCGCCGTAGGCCATGATGGCGCCCATGCCGAGGCTGAGTGTGAAGAACGCCTGTCCCATGGCAATGAGCCACGCATCGGCGT
>JAUILW010000786.1 GCA_030432795.1 Gammaproteobacteria bacterium | reverse complement strand
GAGTGCGTGGGCGAGCCGCAACCCACCAGCAGGCTAAGCTGCCAGATCCACGTGAGCGATGAGCTGGATGGCCTGGTGGTGCGGCTGCCGGAATCTCAGTATTGAACGAGCTACTCGTCAGGTTCGCCACGTGGCTCGACGGCTTCGAGGCGAGCACGGCGCTGCACGAGTCGATCTACATGTACTCGTGGATCGAGACCACACACGTGCTCACGCTGATGGTCTTTCTCGGCATGCTCATGATCATCGATTTGCGTGTGCTGGGCGTCGCGTTTGCGGATATTCCTGCGCCGCGCATCGCTGCTGCACTCGACAAACCGATGGTGATTGGCTTTGTCGTCATGGTGATCACCGGCTTCATACTTTTCTTTGCCATCCCCGTACGCACGACCAACAGCATCTGGTTTCGCTTCAAAGTGGTGCTGCTGATCGCTGCAGGCATCAACGCTTGGCTGTTTCGCCGCCGAATCCGCGCGCTGGAACACACGTTACCTGAGCGTGGGCCGATGCCAACGTCGTTGCGAAAGGGTGCGGCTCTGTCGTTGGCGTTCTGGGCCGGCGTGGTGGTGTTCGGGCGCGCGATCGCCTATGACTGGTTCGACTGCCACAAAGATCTGACGCCGTTCATGAGCTGGCTCGCCGGCTGCGTGGAGCTGCCCTGATGCTCGAATTCTTCACCTGGATCGACAGCTCCGCGCTCGCCACTGTGGCCAAGGCCTATGGAGGCGTGTTTGTGGTGGTGCAGATGTTCCACCTGCTGGCATTGGCGCTGCTCGGCGGCTGCGTGCTGGCCGCTGATCTGCGGCTTCTTGGCGTGTTGATGACGACCGTGCCATCAGAAACGGTTGCTCGGGAGACTGATCGTTGGTTCAACCTCGCACTCCTGGTAATCGTGCTGAGCGGTATCTTCATGACCGGTGCGGTTGCCATGAAGCTGTACTACAACGAGATGTTCTGGGCCAAGATGACAGCGTTGGCTGTGGGCGTGCTGTTCGTCTACGCCGTGCGCCGTCCCCTGTTGCGCAGCGCCGCGCACGAAGATTTGCGTCCGGCGGCACTGCGTTGCGTGGCGCTGGCGAGCCTCGCCACATGGTTTACGGTGGCTGCGTGCGGCCGCTGGATCGGCTTCTCATGAGCGCGCGGGAGATCCTCGCTTGCGCTGCCTCCGTGGCCATTCTCGGTGCCGCAGCGTGGTTCTGGTGGGGGCAATTGCAGGATGTATTCGAACTGCTGAGCCTCGCTGCGGGCTAGCGAAAGCAGCCGCCGCTGGACTATCCGTCGTTGCGGATCTGCGTGGAGGATACATCGTGGCGGAACGCCGCCTCGCTGATGCCTTCGCAGCGTTCGCGCAGGCGGGCTGATAGCTGCAGATCGTCCAGCGTTGTGAAGTGGCCGCCAACTAGACGGCCGAAAACAAGAAACCGAACGTCGAACTCGGCGAATGCATCCAGCGCGGCGTCGCGGGCATAGCTTGAGCCGTAGTACTTCGCCTCGTCGATCCGCAGCACGGTGTCTGCGCCCACGGCGAAGATGGCGCCGGGAAAACGATGCGCCTTGGCGACGAATGTCGGCAGGCGGGTGAGCCATACGGGTGCGCTCGTCAGTTCCGCCACCGAGTTCAATCGGCGGTGCAGGGCGTGGTAATCCAGCGGTGGCTTATCGACGTTGGTAAGCGACAACTCCAGGGCTCCGTGTCGCCCCGTATGCGCCTCGGCCGCCCGCAGGAGGTGCAGATGCCCATCGTGCATGGGGTTG
>JAUILW010000785.1 GCA_030432795.1 Gammaproteobacteria bacterium | reverse complement strand
GCAAGCCCAGCTGGCGGCTGCGCTGATCCGCAAGCAGGTCGAGATACTGGGCGATGGCGCCGTAATCCGGGTAGACACGTACGGAGCAGCCCTCGCCTATTCGCCGCCGCATCTGCCACAGCCCCAACGGCGAACTGATCAGTGCCTGCACGCGGCCGAAGTGCACTTCGCCGCGCTGTAGCGGCCGCACATCGTACTGCCACTGCGCCACTTCACCCGCCGCCAGACGCAACCGTGTATAGACAAGGGGCGCGCCGAAGCTGTCCGGCGCTTCATCTCTAACAGACACATCCACACCGCTGCCGGCGTCGTTACGCAGCAGTACCGTCACCCGGCGCTGGTGCCGCACAGGCAGAACGTGCGGCAGGCTACGCTCCGCGCGCAGCGCGCAACGCTGTCGGGCCAGCAGCGCATCGCCCGCAAAGATGCTGATCAGTACTCCGAGCAGCGGCGGCCAGAAGCCCGCCGCTGGCCACAAAATCGCCACACCCGCTAGGACTGCCAGCACCGCCATGGCGCGACGCGTCGGCCTCACAATCTCGGCGCCTCCACGCGCGCAATGAGCTCGCGAAGCACGTCATCGATGTCCATGCCCTCGATCTGCCGATCGGCGGAAAGCTGCAGGCGATGGCGCAGCACCGGCAGCATGACCCGCTTCATATCATCCGGTGTGGCGAAGTCGCGCCCTTCACAAAGCGCCTGCGCGCGCGCGGCAGCAACCAGGGCGATGGTGGCACGCGGGCTCGCCCCCTGACTGATGCCGACGAACTCACGGGTAGCGCGGACCACATCCACCGCGTAACCAAGCACTGCCTCATCCACCGTTACCGCAGAGGCAGCCTCACGCAGCGCTATGACCCCCTGCGCATCCAACACATGCTCCACCCCTTCCGTATGCAGCCCGCCAACCACTCGGCCCTGCGTCTGCAAGCGCACCAGGTCGCGTTCGTCTTCCACCGGCGGGTAGGAGATGCAGCTCTTCATCATGAACCGGTCGAGCTCTGCCTCGGGCAACGGATAGGTTCCGTCCTGCTCGATGGGATTCTGCGTCGCCAGCACCATGAACGGCTGATCCACCTTGAACGCCCGGCCTTCGATGGTCACCTGCAGTTCCTGCATCACCTCCAGCAGCGCTGATTGGGTCTTGGCCGGTGCACGGTTGATCTCATCGGCCAGCAACAGGTTGGTGAACACAGGGCCGCGACGCACCTCGAAGCGCTCTTCTTTCATGTTGTATATGGCGTGGCCGGTGACATCGGTAGGCATCAGATCGGGTGTGAACTGAATACGCCGTTCGCGGCCACCGAACGTTGCTGCCAGGGCTCGTACCAGGAGCGTCTTGCCGAGCCCCGGCACACCCTCGATGAGCACATGCCCACCGGCGAGCAGGCAGATCAACACCTCACGCACCACGTCGTGCTGGCCGATATACACCTTGCCGATTTCTTCGGTCATACGTCGAACAGTCTTCGATGGATCCATGGTTTGCCTTCCTGCCTGTTTGTTAGGTGTTCTGATCGATCAGAGTGAGTATCCGCACGGCGCGTTTCACTTTCTGCACATCTCGCGGTATATCCGCCTCGAGTGCCCAACGCAGGTCGTTGGCCGCAACGCCAGTGCGCGCCGACACGCCATCCAGCCATTCCTGCCGCGCCTGCTCGTTCGGCCAGTCGCGTCCAGCAAGCACACTGTCGCGCAGATCGGCCATGAGCGTGTGCACATCCCCCTGCTGCCAGTGGAAGCGCGCAACACCCCGC
>JAUILW010000784.1 GCA_030432795.1 Gammaproteobacteria bacterium | reverse complement strand
GCCACCACGCGTGGCCCGTCCATCAGAACCGCGTCAGTATTGGTTCCACCTACGTCAACGCCGATACGCATGTGCCGTTTTCCCCACAAGGATCAATGCCAATCATGGTACGGGACGGCCGGGGCGCGTTTGAATCTGTAAAAAAGGTAGTAGGACTGCGCACCAACCCGCCTGGCGCTACTACCAGAATTAGTAGTTCTTCTTGGTGTCCTGCGCCAGCACACCGTGCTCACGGGCTCTGGCTACGGCCTCAGTACGGTTCTTCACACCGAGCTTGGCGTAGACACGCTTGAGGTGATAGCGCACACCGTGTGCCGACAAACCTACCGCCCGAGCGATGAGCTTGTCGGGCAGACCATCTGCCAGGTGGGCCATGATTTCATGCTCACGAGGCGTGAACGCCTGCAGGGTGAGCGGCGAACGCCCGTAAGCCCTGGGTAACAGACAAGCAGCCCAGGCTGACTCCGCATCCCCACGAAGCACCAGCAGCTGCGACAATCGGTCCAACACGGCAGCGCTGGCGCGCATCAACGGCCGCACATAGCCATCGCTACCCGCAAGATCCAGCGCCACCGTCAGACAACGATCCGCTTCAGCGGCAGCGCCGTCGGCGAGTAGCGCCTCAGCCTGACAAACATATCCATGAACGGTGAGCCTCGGCATCGCGAAGTCGAGCCCGAATGCCGTCAGCGCCTCACCCTCCCGCAAGGCCAACTCGGGCCTTCCATCCAGCAGCGCTAACATACACCGAACCCTTGCACGTATCTCCCGCTCGCGCCACGTGAGATCCTGCTGCAGCAGGTCGAGCCGAGCCGGAGGCAGATGGCGCACGGCGTAGGCCTGTGCCTCAGCTGAATCCTGGCGCCCCGCCAGTAGCAGGAAGAAGACTCCATGAAGGTAGTCCTGGAGTCGCTCCAGCCCCTCACTGCTGGCAAGCTCGAGCGCCTCCTGTGCGTATGACGCCGCGGCATCGGTACCGTGTTCCGCACCGAGGTACTCCACCACGGTAAGATGGGCGGCCATGTAGAGGTCGAACCAGGCTTCCGGAAATCGAACACGTCTGGATAGACGGCGGACGTAGCGAGCTGCACCGCCCGCATCGCCGCCCTCCCAGTAGACTTCGGCCAGCACGATGTCGGCCACCTGACGCAGTTCCTGGTCTGCAGCAAACTCGGCGCGGATGATGCGATTGGCCTGCTGGTACTCCTGCAGCGCGGCCGAAAGCCGACCGCGGGCCATCTCCGCGGTGCCATAGTGCACGTGAATGAACAGCTCACCGTAACGGAAGTTGCGCCGCCGTAGTTGCTCCATAGCCTGACGGCCGAATTCGAAGCCCTCACCCAGCCTGCCTGTCTGGAAGTGGAAGAGGCATTGCCAGGTAAGCAGGAAACATTGCAGGAGTGGCTCACGAGCTGTCTCGGCTAGCACCTGCCGCCAGCGAACGTCTTGTTGTACGAGACTGCTCGGCCGACAACCGTACTCGCTGATCAGCAGGCTCACCACGTAACCTTCGACCATAACCGCCGCATCGTCGCCACCCGCTCGATCCCTCGACAGGCCGTCGCTGGCCTGCTGCGTGCGCTCAAAGAGCGTAGTCGCCTGCAGCACCTGTCCTGCCTTGGCCAGCGCCAGACACCGCGCAAGCTGAACGCGTGGATGCTCGGCAAGGGCGTGGCTGTCCAGCAGATCCAGTGCGCTGCGCAGGCGGAGCATGCCTTCGCTGACCCAGATACGTACCCCGCCGTTGGCTTCGAAAATC
>JAUILW010000783.1 GCA_030432795.1 Gammaproteobacteria bacterium | reverse complement strand
CGGCGGCCGCGTTCTGCGCTTCCAGCGCCTCCCGAGCCGGGGTATAGGAGAGCTCGAACTTGCGCGCTCGGCCTTCGGAGAGAAACACCGTCCGGTTGGTCACCGCGTCGAGAAACGCCCGATCGTGCGAAACGAGAACGAAGGCACCGGCGAACTCTGCAAGCAGGCGTTCGAACAACACGATGGTGGCGAGGTCGAGGTGGTTGGTGGGCTCATCGAGCAGTAACAGCTCAGGCGCCTGCACCAGGGCGCGCGCGAACATCAGCCGATTCTCCTGTCCACCGGACAGCGCCGCCACGGTCAGAGCCATCTGCCGCTCGTCAAAGCCGAGCGCGGAAAGCTGCGCCTCGGCTTGCCAGGGGGCCTCCGGCACGCACGCGGTTACCGCATCCAGCACGGTGCCGGAACGCACCGTCGGGGGCAGAAACTGCTCCACCCGCGCCAGCCGCAGGCCGCGCCGAGCGCTCAGCTCGCCGGCATCCAGGGCACGCTCGCCGGCCAGCACGTCGAGCAGGGTGGACTTGCCGCAGCCGTTGTGACCAACCAGCGCAAGCCGATCGCCGCTGTTTACCGTCAGCTCGGCACCGTCGAGCACCGCCCTCGGACCAAGCTGCAAACGCGCGTCGCGCAATGTCATGAGCACCGCCATATCGGCAGTATAAATGCGATATAGTGCCGCCTCCCGCAACCTCTAAACACCAGCGTCATGAGCCGCCAGATCCTCGTCACCAGCGCCCTGCCTTACACCACGGGCCCTATCCACCTCGGACATCTGTTCGAGCACACGCAGACGGACATCTGGGTGCGATTTCAGCGCATGCGCGGCCATCAGGTGATCTACGTGTGCGCAGACGACACGCACGGCACCGGCACCATGCTGCGCGCCGAAGCCCAAGGCATCACACCGGAGGCGCTCATCGACGCCATGCGTGAGGAGCACGCACGGGATTTCGCCGGCTTTCTCATCTCCCACGATGCGTACTACACCACGCACTCTGAGGAGAACCGCGAGCTGTCTTCGCTCATGTACGAGCGCGCCAAGGCCGCGGGCCACATCTTCAACAGTGATGTCGCGCAGCTCTACGATCCGCAGAAGCAGCTGTTTCTCGCCGACCGCTTCGTGCGCGGCAGCTGCCCCAGGTGCGGCACGCCGGACCAACCCGGTGATAACTGTGATGCCTGCGGCGCGACCTATGCCGCTACCGACCTGGTGGAGCCGAAGTCCGCGCTGTCAGGCGCAGCCCCGGAGGTGCGTTCCAGCGAGCATTACTTTTTCGACCTGGCGCCCTACGCCGACGATCTGCGCGCCTGGATCGACGGGGGTGCGGTGCAGCCGGAGGTGGCCAACAAGCTGGCGGAGTGGCTGGACGCAGGGCTCAAGCCCTGGGACATCTCCCGCGACGCGCCGTACTTCGGCTTCGTCATACCGGGCACCAAAGACAAATACTTCTATGTATGGCTCGATGCGCCCATCGGTTACATGGCGGCACTGAAGCATCTGCTCGCCACGCGCAACGATGCCTCGTTCGATGATTTCTGGGCGCCGGACAGCACCAGCGAAGTGCACCACTTCATCGGCAAGGACATCATCAACTTCCACTGCCTGTTCTGGCCGGCGCTGCTGCAGGCATCGGGTTTCCGCAAACCCACCAAGGTGCACGCGCACGGCTTCATCACCGTCAACGGCACACGCATGTCGAAATCGCGAGGCACCTTCATCGAAGCTGCCACCTATCTCGAGCACCTGTCGCCCGAGTATCTGC
>JAUILW010000782.1 GCA_030432795.1 Gammaproteobacteria bacterium | reverse complement strand
CGATCAGCGCATAGTAGGCCGGCACCGTCGGCCCGTACGGTTGTTCGTATTGCGGATGCCCGGTGGAGGATTGGGTGAGCATGGCCTGCTCACGGCTCATGAAGCTGCGCAGGCTGTCGGCCATGCTAATGACGATGGTGTGGGCCGTGCCTGCGGCGATGGCTGCCGCGGCGTGTTGGATGACGGAGAACGTCGTGCCGCCACCGGTGCCCGCGGTGATGCACATGCGGGGAAAGATCTGCAGGTACTCCGCAACCGCCTCCGCGTGATACATGATCGGCTCGGCGAAGGCGTTGCAGGTGATCAACCCGTCTACCTCAGACTTGTCGAGTCCCGCATCGGCCAGCGCACGCAGCGCCGCTTCCACACACAGCTCCGTGGGGCTGCGACCGGGCACCACGCCAACCTGGGTATCCGCTGCGCCGACGATAGCGAGCGTCGCAGCCATCAGGCGCTGAGCCTCGCGCTCGCCACGCCCGGCGCCAGCACGTCACCTGCCTCGTTGCGCGCCGTTACTTCAACCGTTACCTCGTTGCCCTCAACAGCCGTGACCGTGCCGCCCACGATGATCACGTCGCCAACGTAGGAGGCGGCGCGGTTCGAATACTCGATACGTGTGAGCGTGCCGGCATCGCCCAGCCAGACTTCCACGCACTGGTTGAGCCAGTCGCCGATGAGTGGCCCGGCAACCACCAGGCCCGGGTAGCCCTCCACATCTTTCGCGTAGGGCTCATCGAAGTGGATACGGTGGCCGTTCCACAACGCCGCGTTGTAGAGCATGAGCTGCACGTTGCCCACGGTGTGCCGACGCTCCGGCAGGCTGTCGCCGACCTTCGGGTTCATCGCAGAATCCTCGTGGTTTTCTCGCGGATCACCAGCGCACCGTCGTCGTTGGTAACGTCCATGACGATCTCATAGAAGATCAGCGGCCCGGAGCGGCCCGACTTTTCGTAGATGTCCGTCAGCGTGCGTACGGACGTCAGCCAGTCGCCGGGATGGATGGGCCGGTGATACTCGATGTCCAGCCCGCCGGCCATGGCCTTCTCCAGCGGAAACTTCGGTAGCAGCGTATCGATGGAAACGCCGTCCGGTGTGAGCTGATCCAGCTCTACCACATCCCAGAACAGCGCCACATGAAACATCGGCGGCGCCACGTCGCCATCCAGGTACTTGCGCTGCCGGTTGTCGGTGGCAATGGCGTACTTGCGTATGTCGCGGCGGGTAACGATCTCGCGACGCGGCGCGCTCTGCTTGCCGATGTTGGCGAGCAGTTCCGGGCTCAACAGGCCGCTCATACCTTGCGCTCCTGGTCGGTCCAGTACGGGTCGCGCAGCGACCGCTTGAGGATCTTGCCGGTGGGCGCTTTCGGCAGGCTGTCGACAAAATCCACAGACTTGGGCTTCTGGTACGACGCGAGATGTTCGCCAGCGGTGGCAATGATCTCCTCCGCCGTTGCCTGCATGCCAGGCTTGAGCACCACGACCGCTTTCACCGCTTCGCCCCACGTGTCGTCCGGCACACCGAACACTGCAGATTCCAGCACCGCAGGATGCTGGTGAATGGCCGCTTCCACCTGCGTGGAGTAAATGTTCTCGCCACCAGAGATGATCATGTCCTTGGCGCGATCGACGATGAAGACATAGCCGTCTTCGTCCCACGTGGCGACATCGCCCGTCCACATCCAGCCGTCGCGAATGGTCTGCGCGGTGAGGTCGTCGCGGCGCCAGTACCCGACCATGTTGGCTTCCGAGCGCACGACGATCT
>JAUILW010000781.1 GCA_030432795.1 Gammaproteobacteria bacterium | reverse complement strand
GCTAGCAGGTAGACTGCGCCGCCGTCAGCATCCAACGAGACGAGACATGGCAACCGATAGAGCCCCGTTCAACTGGCAGGACCCTCTGCTGCTCGACGAGCAGCTCACGGAGGAAGAACGCCTCATCATGAGCAGCACCCGGGACTACGCCCAGGAGCAGCTGATGCCCAGAGTACTCGAAGCCAACCGGCACGAGCATTTCGACCGCGAAATCATGAACGAGATGGGCGCGCTCGGGCTCCTCGGCGCGACGCTTCCGGAGAAGTACGGCTGCGCCGCCGTCAACTATGTAGCCTACGGGCTTATGGCCCGTGAGGTGGAACGCGTCGACTCAGGCTACCGCAGCGCCATGAGCGTGCAATCGTCGTTGGTCATGCACCCCATCCATGCCTACGGCACCGAGGCGCAGCGTGAGCGCTATCTGCCGAAGCTCGCCACCGGTGAGTGGGTGGGATGCTTCGGACTCACCGAGCCCGATCATGGCTCGGATCCAGGTTCCATGGTTACCCGCGCGGAACGTGTGGACGGTGGTTTCGTGCTCAACGGCGCGAAGATGTGGATCACCAACTCACCGATCGCAGATCTAGCGGTGGTTTGGGCGAAACTCGACGGTGACATCCGCGGTTTTGTGGTCGAGCGTGCTTTCGAAGGTTTCTCCACGCCGAAAATCGAAGGGAAGATGAGCCTGCGCGCCTCCATCACCGGCCAGATCGTGCTCGAAGACGTATTCGTCCCCGAAGACAACCTGCTGCCGAACGTCAAAGGTCTTGCTGGTCCTTTCGGCTGCCTGAATCGCGCTCGCTATGGCATCAGCTGGGGGGCACTAGGTGCCGCCGAGTTCTGCTGGCATGCCGCGCGCACCTACACACTCGAACGCACGCAGTTCGGTCGCCCACTGGCCGCCACGCAGCTCGTGCAGAAAAAGCTCGCCGACATGCAGACGGAGATCAGCCTCGGCCTTCAGGCGTGCCTGCGGGCGGGCCGACTGTTCGATGAAGGACAGCTGGCGGTGGAGAACATCTCCATGCTCAAACGCAACAACTGCGGTAAGGCACTGGATATCGCGCGCGTGGCCCGGGACATGCACGGAGGCAACGGCATCGCTGATGAGTACCACGTGATCCGTCATGTCATGAATCTGGAAACGGTAAATACCTACGAAGGAACGCATGACATCCACGCCCTGATCCTCGGCCGTGCACAGACTGGCTTGCAGGCTTTTTCCGGCTGAAGTCACGCACCGGCTGATATCAAGATTACATCGTAATATGGAGATGTCGTGGAAATACGCGCGAATTCGCCGCGCGCGCGTTGAGCAGCTCGTTCGCCAGGCATAAATTCCCAGACATCCGTCAGGACAATTCTGGGAGCGAGACAGGATGATACGAGTACTTCTTGCAGACGAAAATCGTCTGGTCATGGGCGCGGTGGGACGCGTGCTATCCGAAGAAAAGGGCATCTGCGTGGTGGGCGAGGCCCGCTCCGGCGAAGAGGCTGTGACGATGTGCCGGGAGCACGCGCCGAACGTTGTCATCATCAGCCTGTTCGTACCAGGCATTGGTGGCATGGAGGCCACCCGCCGCATACTACGCCTGGAGCGCGACATACGCATCATCGCGCTGTCCAACCGTGCCGATGGGCCGTTTCCCGAGCAGATGCTGCGCATCGGCGCCACTGGCTTTCTCACCAAGGCAGCAGACACGCGGGAGCTGATTAGTTGCGTGCGCAAGGTGTTCTTCGGGCAACGCTACGTGGGCTCAGATG
>JAUILW010000780.1 GCA_030432795.1 Gammaproteobacteria bacterium | reverse complement strand
TTCGCGCACCCACATGCACGCTACTTTGGTGTCGGCAAAATCACCGAGGAACAGCTCGCCGATTGGGCGGCGCGTTCGGAGATGGATCTGGAGGAAGCCCGCCGCTGGTTACGACCGAACCTGGCCTAACTTGCGGAACCGGCGACGGTCAGCCGCCGGCGACGATGTACACCGCCATGGCCACCAGACAGGTGAAGGCGATGATCGTGGCGATGGCGTCCGCTTTGCTGTCGCCAGCGTCGTTGCTGCTGTGTTGTTCCGTCACGGCGTAGTTCCTCAGGTCGTTCAATCCAGGCTGCGCGCAGTGTACAAGGCCGCCGCAGCAATTCAACGGCAAGTTGCGCCGCCTTATAAGCATAGGCGGATTCGTACTTTTGCCGCATTTCGGCCAGCTGCTAGGGTGCCGTCACCAGACGTTCAGCCCGGAGCACCGCAGCGCCCATGTATCGCTACGATACCCACGACCAGCAGTTCGTAGACGAACGCGTAGCACATTATCGCGACCAGACCGAGCGCTACCTCGCCGGCGGTTTGAGCGAGGATGAGTTTCTGCAGCTGCGTCTGCGCAACGGCCTGTACGTGCAGCGCCTGGCACCCATGCTGCGCGTGGCTGTGCCCTACGGCACCCTGTCGAGCACGCAGCTGCGCAAGCTTGCACATATCAGCCGCACCTACGATCGCGGCTATGGGCACCTGAGCACCCGGCAGAACATGCAGTTCAACTGGCCTGAGCTTGCCGAGGTGCCGGATATCCTGGCGGAGCTTGCCGAGGTGCAGATGCACGCCATCCAGACCAGCGGCAACTGCATCCGTAACACCACAACCGACGAGCTCGCAGGCGTCGCCGCCAACGAAACCGTGGACGCCCGCCCCTACTGCGAGCTGATCCGCCAGTGGTCTACCGCGCACCCCGAATTCGACTGGCTGCCCCGCAAGTTCAAGATCGCCGTCAAAGGCAGCCATGAGGCGGCCGTGGACCGCGCCGCCATCGCGGTGCACGACATTGGCCTCGGCGTGAAGCGCAACGATGCCGGCGAGATCGTGTTCGACGTTTATGTGGGTGGCGGCCTCGGCCGTACGCCAGTGATCGGTGCGCTGATCCGCGAAGCGTTGCCTGAGGCGCACCTGCTGACCTACCTCGAAGCCGTGATGCGGGTGTACAACCGCTACGGACGACGCGACAACAAGTACAAGGCGCGTATCAAGATTCTCGTGCGAGCCATGACGGCTGAAGGTTTTCGCGAGCGTGTGGACGCAGAGTGGGCCGCGATACGCGAAACCACCGACGCGGTATCCACCGAGCAGCTCGCCGAGGTACGCGGCCGCTTCGAACGACCGGCTTACCAGGCGCTGGAAGATCAGACCTCGGCGCTGGCCGCAGCACGAATGGCGAACCCCGAGTTCGATCGCTGGATGCGGCACTGCGTGTTCGAACACCAGGTGCCCGGCTACGCAGCCGTCATGCTGTCGACGAAGGTCACCGGCATTCCGCCTGGGGACGTCACCGACACGCAGATGGAGGCGGTAGCCGACTGGGCGGACGCTTTTGGTCACGGCGAGATCCGTATTAGCCATCAGCAGAACTTCGTTCTGCCGGATGTGCGGCAAACCGAGCTGGAGACGCTGTGGCGCGAAGCCAACGCGCAACAGCTCGCCACGCCGAACGTCGGCCTGCTCACAGACATCATCTGTTGCCCCGGCGGAGACTACTGCTCGCTGGCGAATGCCAAGTCCATCCCGGTAGCCGAAGCCATACAACAGAGATTCG
>JAUILW010000779.1 GCA_030432795.1 Gammaproteobacteria bacterium | reverse complement strand
GTGAGGTCCTTTTCTACCTGGAGCGCTGCAACCGCAGGCAGAGTGATGCAAAGCAGCGCAAACAGAACGGCCAACGTCCGCATGAGATTCTCCGACAGTGATTCAAATTTGCCGACGATGGCGCTACAAGCCCGCCTTCGCCGCCCGCTCTGCACGGCGCTTCTCTCCGGCCGCCAGCAGCTTCTGCCTATCTTCCGGCCGCACCTGCGCGTAACTCAGCCGCCAGGCATCGCCGTGAGGCCAGAGCTCCGCGGATCGCACGACCGTCATCGGTTCGGAAGCGGTCTCAAAGAGGTCCACGGCGCTACGCACGATGCGGTCCTGCATGTCGGCGTCATCCGGGGCACCGCAGGGATTGCCAAGGGGAAAGTCGGTGAAGAGGTAACGAGGCACCGCGCAGTGCGTGACGATATCCAGCGCCGAGCCGAGTATTACCGTGGGGATGCCGTGCTCCTCCAGAAACCGGGCGACCAGACTCACGGTCTGGTGGCACACGGGTCACAGCGGTACCAACAGCGCGATGTCTGCCCCGTCCTCGCGCAGTCGCCTGAGAATCTCCGGCGCGTCATTTTCCAGTGTGTTGCGCTGGCTGTACTCCGTTGGCACGCAGTGCAGGCGCGGCGCGACGGCGCCGATTCGACCTTCCGCAACCAGGCGATTGAGTACCGGTAGCGGCATGTACGATCCAGGGTCGTCCATGTGTGTGGACTCATTAGCCCAGGCGAGGTCGTTGGCATAGAGCCGTTCAGGCGCCGGTTCGGTTGCAGCGGAATCCACATGCCGCGGCTCAAGTGGTTTGCGGTCGTACAAAGCCGCGGTGGTCACCAGCCCCACGGTGCATTGCGCCAGCGGCTTAGGCAGCGGTGTGAAGGGGGCCTCGTCGTTGTGCGCCCAGACATATGCCCGTTCGTAGCCTTGTGCTGCGTAAAAGTCGCGCGTGCGCTGCATGTAGTTGACGGTGCTCATGGCGCCTCCGTGTTGCCGGTGATGTGTTTCGCTGCCTGGTAAGCAAACGTCATGGCAGGCCCCAGGGTAGCACCCGGGCCCGGATAGGTGGGCAGAACCGCAGCGCTGCAGTTACCGATGGCGTACAAGCCCCCAATTGCCGAGCCGTCTTCTCGCAGCACCTGGGCGCTTGTGTTGGTGGCAAGCCCTCCGTGGGTGCCGAAATCTCCGGCGTCCATGCGGATGGCGTAGAACGGCGGCTCAGCAATGGGCGCAAGGCACGGGTTGGGTGTGACCTTCGGATCACCGTAGTAGCGATCGTAGGCTACGTCGCCGCGGCGAAACTCCAGGTCTTTGCCAGTTTGCGCATACTCGTTCATCCGTGCAACCGTCGCCTTGAGGTTGTCTGCATCGATGCCTAAGGCGCGCGCCAGCTCGTCAATGCTGTCGGCCTTGGCGACGAACTTCTGCTCGAACCAGGTCTTCGGAATGCTCCAGTCGGGCTTCATGTCCGGCGTCATCAACGGACCGGCGATGTAGCTCTTTCGAAAGCGCGCATCGAAGATGAAATAGGCCGGAGAACACGGATTGGCCTCGCTATGCCGTTCGAACAGCCCGAGCTGATAGGCCATGTAGTTCTGGGATTCGTTGCCGATGCGCTCGCCCGCGGCATTTACCACGCATGAGCCGGGCAGCGACTTCTCCATGATTGCCAGGCGCGGTGTGGGCTCGCCCGGGGTCACAAAGGTCGTGCACCACCAGGCACCGTGCATGAGCCGCGTGGCGGCCCCCAGGCGCATGCCTTCCCGAATGGCGTCGCCCGTGTT
>JAUILW010000778.1 GCA_030432795.1 Gammaproteobacteria bacterium | reverse complement strand
TCGAGAGCATTGCCCGCGAGGCGGGGCCGAAGGGTATCCACGCGGCGTACGTCGCCATCGATGCGGTTATCGACTTGCCATGGACCCGCGAGGCGTACGCTGATGCGCCAGACGACTTCTTCTGCAAGCCCGCGGACATTGCCGAGGAGGTCTATCGTCTTGCGCACCAGCCCAAGAGCGCATGGTCCGCGGAGTCGATCATCCGTCCCTTCGGGGAGAACTGGTAGCGACGCTAAGGCTCAGCCGATCACCGTTTCGGCTACCTCCGGCACCACCGTGTTCTCGATGTAGCCGAGCCGGTCGATCTCCACGCGCACTACGTCGCCCGCTTGCAGCCACTTCGGCGGCTTCATCGCCACCCCGACCCCCGCCGGCGTGCCCATGAACAGCACATCCCCCGCGTCCAGCGTGAAGGCTTGGGATAAGTGGGCGATGGCGTCGAAGCAGTCGAAGATGAGGTGCTTTGTGTTGGAACGCTGACGCTCCTCGCCGTTGACCAGACAGCGGATATCGAGCGCGTGCGGGTCGCCCACTTCGTCAGGTGTGACCAGCCATGGGCCCATCGGGCCGTGGGTGTCGAAGGATTTGCCGATCTGGAACGTGGGCACACGAATCTGCCAGTCGCGCACGCTCACATCGTTGCCGCAGAAGTAGCCGCCGATCACTTCGTGCGCGCGCTCCTTTGGCACGTGCTTGCAGCGTTTACCGATCACCAGACACAGCTCCGCCTCGTAGTCGAGCTTGTCGGAGACGGCGGGCAGGTTGATGTCGTCGTAGGGGCCGTTGGCGCAGTTGTGCTGCTTGTTGAACCACACCTGGTACTTCGGCGCCTCCATGCCGGACTCTTCAATGTGGTCGGCGTAGTTGAGGCCAAGGGCGAGAATCTTGCCCGGATGCATGACGGGCGCGTGCAGATGCACCGCATTGAGGGCGAGCGCAGGGGCACCGTCGATGGCGCGGGTGATCGACGGCGCGTCGATGCCGGCAGCGAGGAGTGCGGTCATGTCGTTTGGGAAGTCACCGCTGGCGGCGAGATCGATGAGGCCACGATCGGTGACGATGCCCACGCGCGGGGTGGCGTTGTCTGCTGTGCTGAAGGTTGCGAGTTTCACTGTTCGTCTCCGGGTGGTTCTACCGGTGGGAGGGTGGGAAGCGGTTCATGGGCGATCTGTGCAGCCTCTGCGGGACTCAATCCGGCGGTGCGCAGAATGAGCTCTGCCATTACGTCGATGTCGGGCCCCGGGTCTTCAACCGTCAGCGATGCAAGCAGGGTGTTCACGTAGGCGCCGAGCATGAACTGGCGCATCACCTGCTGGTTTGGCGCATCGAATCGGCCGCTATCGAGCCCGCGCTGGAAGTCCCGAGTGCTGAACGCGCCCACGGCGCTGCGCATGTCCTCCACCGGCACGCCGGAGTGGGCGAGAAACCACCGCCATAGAGGGTCGGCGAGCGTGATGCGCGCCATCAGCCGCGCGGAGGTTGCGAGCACGCGCGCTGCGTCTGTTTCCCCTGCCAGGCTCTGCTGCACACGAGTGTCCCAGAGGGCTGCGTGTCGGCCGATGATCGGTACGAGCACTTCATACTTGGATTTGAAGTGCAGGTAGAAAGTGCCGTGGCCCAGATCCGCAGCGTCGGTGATCTGCTGGATGGTGACGGCGTCCACGGGCCCCTCCCGCATCAGGCGCTCCGCTGCGCTGAGGATACGGGCGCGCGCGTTGCGACGCTTGCGCTGCACGCGGGAGAGCGTGCTGCTCGAGGCAGTGGCTTCGGTG
>JAUILW010000777.1 GCA_030432795.1 Gammaproteobacteria bacterium | reverse complement strand
GAGCCGCCGTCGATGCAGATGGTCTGGCCGGTGAGGTAGCGCGCTTCGTCGCTCGCCAGGTACAGCATCGCGTAAGCGATGTCTTCCGGGTCGCCCATGAAGCCTGCCGGGATGTATCGCGTCATCTGCGCCAGACCCGCTTCGTCGGCGAGGAGCTCCATGGCGGCGGTGCGGATGTAGCCGGGTTCGATGCCGTTGACGGTGATGTTGTCCGCGGCGAGCTCCAGAGCTGCCGTGCGGATGAAGGCGTTCATGCCGCCCTTGGACGCTGCGTAGTACGAGGTGCCCGGCATCGCCACGCGGGGCCCGGTCACGGAGCTTGTGAACAGCAGGCGGCCGCCGCCGCGGGCGCGCATGCTCGGCAGCACGGCCTTCGTCAGCCGGAAACACGCCTTGAGGTTGACGGCGAGCACTGTTTCCAGGTCGTCCTCTGAGTAGTCATCCACCGGGCCGCCAAGGAACGATGCTGCGTTGTGCACCATCACATCCACGCCGCCCCAGCGGGCGATGGTGGTTTCCACCAGGCGGTCGACGGCGTCCGCGCGGCCGATGTCCAGCGCTTCGAGCTCGGCGGTGCCGCCGGCGTTGCGGATCTCTTGCAGCGTTTCTTCACCGTAGCTGGCAGTGCGAGTGGCAATCACCACCTGCGCGCCGGCCGCTGCGAACACGCGGGCAATGCCGGCGCCGATACCGCGACCGCCGCCGGTGACGATGGCTACTTTGCCATCCAGACGTCCGAACATAATCAGCTCCTTGAGTGTACGAATACCGGTGGCAGGATCAGCAGCAGGCTCAGTGTAAAGAGCGCCGCTCCCAGCACATTGACGCCCAGCAGATCGCCGTCACCGATCACCCATGCGGCGAGACCAGGGCCGATGGCGAGGCCCGTCATCTGGCTTGCTACTGCTAGCACTACCGTGCGCCCCTGCCGGTCGAAGCTCGCCATGGCGCCGAGCAGGTAGGGGTGGGTGAGGTTCCACAGAAAGTTGTACACCACCACGCTTGCCGTATACACCGCAAAGGCCATCTCTCCCACGAGAAAGTACAGGCAGATCGCGCCACCGACGATACCCACGGTCAGCGGCAGGGAGCGCCCCCAGCGGTGCGCGGCGACAGCGGCCAGGGCGGCGCCGCCGATACCGGCGAATTGCGAGATCATCAGCCCGTTGGCCACTGCCTGTTCGTCCAGGCCGCCCGCGGTGCCGATGAGAAACAAGTAGGCCCACACCACGCCCTGAGCCATGAAGTAGGCGAGCATGGCGGCGAGCGCCATACCGCGGAGCCACGGCGACAGGTCAACGGCATCGTCTTCTACTTGAGCAACGTCAGGGCCGCCGTGCGGCAGGTAGCGCAGCACCGGCAGCGCGGTGAGCGGGAACAGCGCGAAAAACCAGAGCATGCCGCCAAATCCCACCAGCTCGTAGATGTTGGGCATCGCCCACAACACCAGCGCTCCGTAGGTAAGCACCCAGGTGATCAGGAGGCCGAAGTTACGGTCGGGATTGCTGGTGAGACCGACGGCAGCAAAGCTCAGCGACACCAGGCTGCCAGCGCCCAACCCGGCCACGAAGCGCAATGCCACGAAGGTGGTGAGGTCGTCGGTAAAGGTGCACGCGGCGTTGGCGGCAAACATCACCGCCACCGATACCAGCACCACCCGCTGCCAGTCGAAGCGGTGCGCGGCGAACGTCATGAGGATGGTGGTGGCCGCCAGGCCGAACATTTCGGCGGACGCGGTGTAACCGGCGCCCTGCTCGTCGAAGCCCAGGTACT
>JAUILW010000776.1 GCA_030432795.1 Gammaproteobacteria bacterium | reverse complement strand
GAGCGTTGATGAGGTCGCGCCCAAGGTTCACGGCGTCCACAAGCTGATTCACGCGTAGCGCTGTGGCCTCGTCGAGCTGCAGCATGGCTGGCTGGCGCTCTGCCGGCCTGAACCGGGTGTAGCGATAAGCGCCAAGGCCCCAGCCGGCCAGCGCAAGCTCCTCGAGCGGTGTTTCCAGCCGGTAGGTGCCGACCGGCAACAGCATCGCCAGGTGGCCGATCGCTGACAGGTTCTGCTGGCCGTCCCAAGCGGCGACCACGCGTGATGGCTGCCCCTCATCGTTCGGCAGCCAGGCGAATTGTGCGGGCTTGGCTTCGAAGCCCTGCCGGTCCAGCCAGGCCAATGCCGCTGCTGGTTGCCCAGCGCGCCAAGCGTCGAGCGCTTGCACCGTTACGAGCTCAATCGGTGTGGCGTGGTGGGTCTGGTCCGTGGTGTAGGCGGTCATATGGATCCTGTATCAGGTGGCGCGGCGCATACGGTGCCAGAGCACGGTGCCGCCGGCCACCGCCAGCGGTACGACCACGAAGTTGACGATGGGTATGGCGAGCAGGGGCGTCACGCAAAGTCCGAAGCCCAGCGCTGCGCCTCGGTTCTGGCGCAGCAGTTCAAGGGTGGCGGAGAAATCCTCCTGCCGGTTTTCCGCAGGCAGGTCGGCGAACTGCACTGCCAGCATCCAGGCGCCGAACAGCAGCCACAACACCGGGCTCACCACGTTGAGTACGGGGATGAAAGTTGCCAGCAGCACGCCGATGAGCCGCGGCAGCTGGTAGCGCAACTTGCGTATCTCTCGAAGCAGTGCTGCCAGCGCTTCCAGATGCAGCGGCCGGGTAGCGGCGGGGTGGGCGGGCACGCGGTCGAGGTGCGGCTCCAGCGCGGCGGACAGATTGCCGTGGAACGGGCTCGACAGAATGATTGCCACAAAGCCGAAGAGCCATGTGCCTACCAGCACCGCCAGCAGGTAGAGCAGCGGTACGAGAATAGCGCTGAGGAAGTCGAGCCAGGACGGCAGGCTGGCCACCAGCCAGTCACCCAACTGATCGGCGTAGGCGAACGCTGCCCACAAGCCGAGCGCGACGATGGCGGCGCTGACCAGGGCCGGCAACCAGATGTATGCGCCGAGCTGGGAGGTGCGCACCAGGCCGGCACCGTCGACAAAGGCGCGCACACCGTCGGTGACTGTCAAGCCACGACCTCGTTCACGGCGTCCACCAATACGCTCACCATCTGGTTGATCTGCGCTTCGTCGATGATGAACGGCGGCCCCATGCAGACGATGTCGCGCACGGCACCTGTGCCGCCGCCATAGAAAAACACGCCCTTCTCCAGGGCCTTGGCGACGACGCGGTTGGTGACGTTGTCCTCTTCGGGAAACGGCTCGAGGGATTCCAGGTCGCGTACGATTTCGATGGCCTGCAGTAAGCCACGGCCGCGACTTTCGGCGACATGAGGATGGTCTTCGAACGCTTCGGTGAGGCTGTGGCTGAGCTTGTCACCCAGGCTTCTGGCGCGTTCCACCAGCTTCTCCTCGATCATGATGTCGAGCACTTCGGAGGCGGCCGCGCAAGCGGCCGGGTGGGCGCCGAAGGTGTTGAACATCACCGGATAGCTTGCCTCTTCCAGTGCCTGGCCGATGGCTTCAGTGGCGTAGACGCCGCCGATGGGTGCGTAGCCACCTGCGAGCCCTTTGCCGGAAACGAGGATGTCCGGTTCGATGCCCCAGTGCTGATGTGCGAACGCCGCACCTGTGCGACCGAAGCCCGTCATCACCTCGTCGT
>JAUILW010000775.1 GCA_030432795.1 Gammaproteobacteria bacterium | reverse complement strand
CGCCGCGCGGCGAAGATCGCTTACGAGCGCGCAGGAGGGAAGTAATGTCATCCGTACACGTATCAACAACCGTCAACGGCGATCCGGTGGAGTTCGTCTGCCCCGCCGATGAAGTGCTGCTCGACTCGCTGCGCGACCGGCTCAACCTCACCGGCGCCAAAGAAGGCTGCGGCACCGGCGACTGCGGCGCCTGCAGCATCACGCTCGACGGCCAGCTGGTCTGTTCCTGCCTGGTGCTCGGCGTCGAAGCCGAAGGCAAAGAGATCAATACCGTAGAAGGCATGGCCCAGGGCGGCGAACTGCACCCGCTGCAGAGCAAGTTCATCGAGCACGCCGCTCTGCAATGCGGCATCTGCACACCGGGTTTTCTCGTGGCGGCAAAGGCGCTGCTAGACCGCAACCCCGACCCCACAGAGAAAGAAGTGCGTTACGCGCTGGCCGGCAATCTGTGCCGCTGCACCGGCTACGACAAGATCGTGCGCGCGGTGCTCGACGCAGGTAAAGAGATTCGCAAGCAGTCCAAGAAGAAGCGCTGAGGGAGACATTAGACGTGGCAAACGACCAGAGATTTACCAATCAGGAATTCAAAGTCGTCGGTTCGCGCCCGGAGCGCCCTGACGGCATCGACAAAGTCACCGGCCGCGCCCGTTACGGCGCCGACATGTCGGCTCCCGGGCAGCTCGTGGGCCTGGTGCTGCGCTCGCCGCACGCACACGCCGAGATCAAGAAGATCGATACGAGCAAGGCCGAGAAGCTGCCTGGCGTGAAAGCGGTGATCACCTGCGACGATCTGCCGGATCTCACCGGCGGCGACCCAGGCCTCTACGGCACGCTGGAAAACTGCATGGCGCGCGGACGCGCGCTTTACGACGGGCACGCCGTAGCGGCGGTTGCTGCCATCGACCGCGCCACCGCGCGGCAGGCGCTGAAGCTCATCAAGGTGACCTACAAGCCGCTGCCGCACGTCACTGACGTGGATGAAGCGCTGCAGCCTGGCGCACCCATCGTGCAGCCGATGGTGAAGAACAAGGACACCGGCAAACCCACCAATCTGGCGCAGACTTTCCAGTTCGGTCACGGCGATCTCGACGCCGGCTTCGCCAAAGCCGACGTGATCGTCGAGCGCAGCTACAAGACCGAACAGACGCACCAGGGCTACATCGAGCCGCACGCCTGCCTGGCAACGGTTGGCCCCGATGGCCAGGGCGAGCTATGGGTGACCACCCAGGGTCACTTTACCTTCCGCCAGGTGTGCGCCTCGCTGCTCGGTATGGACATGGCCAAGCTCAAGGTTACCTCCTCCGAGATTGGCGGTGGCTTCGGCGGCAAGACGCACGTTTGGATCGAGCCGCTGGCGCTGGCGCTGGCGCGCAAGTCCAACCGGCCGGTGAAGATGGTCATGACCCGCGACGAAGTGTTCCGCGGTTCCGGCCCCACCTGTTGCGCCTCCATGGACATCAAGATCGGCGCCACGAAGGACGGCCGTATCACCGCGGCCCGCGCCGAGGTGCGTTACGGTGACGGCGCCTTCCCCGGCATCTGGGGCATGCTCGGCGGCATGACCGCCTGGGCCTGCTACGACCTGGAAAACGTTGCAGCCATCGGCCACGACGTGCTCATCAACCGCCCGAAAGTGGCAGCGTATCGTGCGCCTTCCGCGCCGATGGCAGCCTTCGGTGTGGAGAGCACCATGGACATCCTCGCCGCCGAACTCGGCATGGATCCGGTAGCGCTTCGCCTGCTCAACGCAGCGGATGAAGGCACCCGTGCGTCCTA
>JAUILW010000774.1 GCA_030432795.1 Gammaproteobacteria bacterium | reverse complement strand
GTAGATGCAGAAATCCTGTTTCCCAACAAAGGCCTCACCATCTGGGCAACACCCGACGCGAAATTCAGCTCCGCCATGTGCAGGGCCTGGAACGAATGGGCCTGGGAAACTTTCGGCCCCTACAACGATCGCCTGGCGCCGATGGCGTGCATAGCACCCGGCGACCTCGAAGGTGCCATTCAAGAGGTGCAGCGCTGCGCGCAACTCGGCTTTCGCGGCCTATCGCTCCCCTGCAAACCCGTATGGGGACCACCGGACCACGAAGCACCCAACTACAACCTGCCGGAGTTCGACCCCCTGTGGGCATGCGTGCAGGAGGTAGACCTGCCGATCACATTCCACGTATCTACCGGGCGCGATCCCCGCACCGCGCGCGGCAACGGCGGCGCGGTAATCAACTACGCGGTGCACTCGCTTGCGCCCACCATGGAACCCATCGCCAACCTGTGCGCCTCCGGCGTTCTCGACCGATTCGAGAAGCTGCGCTTTGGCAGCATCGAGGCAGGCATCGGCTGGGTTGCCTGGGCACTGGGAGCCATGGACGAAGCCTATCGCAAGCATCATATGTGGCGGCGACCAAAACTGAAGCTGCTACCAAGCGAGTACTTCAAACGCAACGGATTCGCCAGTTTTCAGGAGGATAGAGCCGGCCTCGATCTGGCGCGCGAACACGGCCTTGTTGACAACTTTCTGTGGGCCAACGACTTCCCGCACCACGAAGGGACGTGGCCGCACTCAGCTGCAGCGATCGAACGTACCATGGGCAACCTCTCAGACGCGGAGCGCGCCCGCATCCTCGGCCTGAACACCGCGCGCATCTTCAACCTGCCGATCCCGGAGCGCTACCTTACGCAAACGGACGTGGCCGAGTTTGTCAGTCGACGCGGCTGAACCGATAGTCGGCAGCATCAGGCTGCCGACACTGCTGCCAGAAATCAATCAGACGGAACGGCCAGTTCTGCGTAATACGCCCTGCCGCGTTCTTGTACCAGGTATTTACCGATGACTGTCCCCAGGCCATCTGCGCATTGCCGGCATCGATGCGCTGATTGTAGTCGTCGTGCACGTCCTGTTTGACGTCCATTAGCGTGCCCGGTCCACGCGCAGCCAGTTCTGCCAGGCAGCCCAGGATGTAGCGCACCTCGCATTCGGAGAAGAAGATGATGCTGGAGTTCACCACGATGTTGGTGTTCGGCCCGTAACAGCAGAACAGATTGGGAAAACCGGGAAACGATATGCCTTTGAAGGCGCGCGGATCACCGTTCCACTGTTCGTGCAGCTCGACTCCGCCCCGACCGTAGATGCGCATGGGAGTCAGAAAATCCGACGCACTGAAGCCGGTTCCGTAGATCAGCACATCAAAGTTGTGCTCGGCCCCTTGGGCATCGACGACACCGTGCTCGGTAATCGATTCGATACCATCCCCATGCAGCAGAACATTCTCTCGCTGCAACGTTCTGAACCATCGGCCATCATCGATGAGCGCACGCTTGGCGCCGGGCGGATAATCTGGAGTGCACAGACGCATCAGCTCCTCGTCGTCACCGAGCTGTTCTCGCATGGCATCGAGCAGCTGCTGGCGCAACACGGCATTCGCCTCGCCCACGGATTCCTCCGGGCGGTTCCAGCCGGCATCCGCGGTCACGCTGGCAAGCAGGCCCTCTGCGGACTTCCAGAACACAGAAAAGCGAAACCACTTGGCGTAGAACGGAATGTGTTTCATCAACCAGTGCACACCTTCCGGCACCTCGGCAAAGTACTGATCGTTCAGCACAACCCA
>JAUILW010000773.1 GCA_030432795.1 Gammaproteobacteria bacterium | reverse complement strand
CCTGGCCGCTGAAACGCACGCCGAAGAAGCCGATCAGGATGAGGACGAACGAGATGCCTGCCACGGGCAGGTCAGTAACACGGTTCAGTGCGGCTGCGGCGTCACCGATCATGCTGATGCTGAGGAGTGTTGCCGCAAGCACCAGTGATGCGGCCGCGATCATGAAGCGCGCTCCAAGCCGGTCGTACCAGCGGCCGGCGCGCGTCAGAAACAGCGCGCTGGCCATGGTGCCAAACAGATACGCGGTAGACAGCTCCGTGCGGCTGAGCCCGAACGCGTCGATGAATGCGTCGGCAAACACGGCCATGCCCATGGTCTGGCCGGGGATGCTCATGAGAAAGCCGAGCGTCGAGACCACGGCGATCATCCAGCCGTAGAAGTAGGGCTGTTCGCCAGCGGCGAACGGCCAGTCGGCCCGCAGCCGGCCGGCGCGTGCGCTCATATGTTTCCTGGTGTTTTCCCGGTGTTCAGCCGGCGGCGACGTTGTCGATCAGACGTACGTCGTGGGTACCGCAAGGCATGGTGACGGCACCGAAGCGGCGCCCGTTTTTCGTTTCCACGTAGTCTACGG
Organism: Gammaproteobacteria bacterium; assembly: GCA_030432795.1. Taxonomy (GTDB): domain Bacteria; phylum Pseudomonadota; class Gammaproteobacteria; order Pseudomonadales; family Azotimanducaceae; genus SYFY01. The sequence goes on along the minus strand of JAUILW010000773.1, from coordinate 1,211 downwards.
CAAAACCGCGCTCCGTGAGTTCTCGCGCCACGCTCTGATCATCGCGCGGGTCGTTGAGCAGCCGGCTGAACTCCGGTGCCTTGCGTCGCGCCGCCTGGCTGAGGCGTGCGTTGCGGGAGCTTAGCGCCAGACCGTCCTCCTCGCGGACAGTAGCTACGGGTATCACGTCCACGTCGAGGAAAAACGCATCTACCATGTCGCGGATCAGCGTTAGCTGCTGAAAGTCTTTCTCCCCGAAATAGGCGCGGTGCGGGCGCACGATGTTGAAAAGCTTCATCACCACCGTAAGCACACCGGTGAAATGTCCAGGGCGGTGTGCGCCGCACAGTGTGTTGGAGAACTCGGTTTCCTCTACGCGATAGCGGAAGCCGTCCGGGTAGATCTCCCGGTAACGGGGCAGCAGCACGTGCTGCACGCCGAGGCGCTTTGCCAGCTGCAGATCCGCTTCCAGCGTGCACGGGTAGTTGTCCAGATCCTCGGCGTTGTTGAACTGCGTCGGGTTGACGTAGATGCTCAGCACCGTCACGTCGTTTTCCGCCACGCTCTGTTCGATGAGTGCCGCATGACCTGCGTGCAGCGCCCCCATGGTGGGCACGAAGCCAACGCTGCCGTCGATGTCGCGGCGGAGATCCCGCCAGGCTTGCAGGCTTTTGGTGATCTTCATGCGTAGCTCTCCTCACGGTTAGGAAAAGCGCCGCTCGTCACGTCTTCGTGAAAGCGGTTCACCGCGCCGGTGATTACCTCACGGGCGTTGGCGTAGTGACGCAGGAACTTCGGTTTGAAGGCCGGGTTCATGCCGAGCATGTCGTTCAGAACCAGCACCTGCCCGTCGGTGTTGGGGCCGGCGCCGATACCGATGGTCGGTATGCCGATCTGCTCGGTAATGGATGTGGCCAGCACTTGGGGTACGCACTCGAGCACCAGCGCAAAGCAGCCTGCCTGCTCGAGACGTTTGGCGGACTCGATGATGGCTGCCGCCTGACCCTCACTGCGGCCCTGGACTTTGTGGCCGCCGAAGGCTTCCACAGATTGCGGTGTGAGGCCGAGATGGCCCATTACCGGCACGCCGGACTCGACGATGTGGGCCATGAGGTCGAGCTGGCCGGCTTCTCCTTCAATCTTCACGGCGTTGGCGCCTGCGCGCATCAATGCCGCCACATCGTCCATCGCCTGCGTGGTGCCGCGGCGGGCGGAGAGAAACGGTATGTCGC
>JAUILW010000772.1 GCA_030432795.1 Gammaproteobacteria bacterium | reverse complement strand
AGCGCCCGTCGGTTCGTGGACTGGCTGGTCGAAGCAGGCCAGAGCTACTGGCAGGTGCTGCCGGTGGGCCCCACGGGTTACGGCGGCTCGCCTTACCAGACCTATTCGTCGTTCGCCGGTGACGCCACCTGGCTCGGCCGCTTGCGTCCGGTGGAAGACATCGTCGCCGAACCCGAATATGAAGCCTTCACCAAGGCTGCCCCGTGGCTCGTTCCCTACGCACAGTTCACGTGGCTGAAGCAGGCCAACGACGGCCAGCCGTGGCACGCCTGGACCAAGACCCGCCTGGACGGCACCGATGCACAGGCGTTCATGCGGCGGATATGCGCCGAGCAATTCGAGTTCCACCGTCAATGGCTGACGCTGAAAACCTACGCCAACGACCGTGGCGTGCACCTCATAGGCGATTGTCCCATCTATGTGGCCCATGACAGCGCCGAGGTCTGGTCCGAGCGACACCTGTTCGACCTGGACGCGGACGGTGCGCCGCGTCGGGTGGCGGGCGTGCCGCCAGACTACTTCAGCGCCACCGGCCAACGCTGGGGCAACCCCTTGTATGCATGGGGCGCTCATCGGGCAGAGCAGTTTCGCTGGTGGATTGCTCGCCTGGCCCGTTCGGTAGAGTTATTCGACGTAACTCGTATCGACCACTTTCGCGGCTTCGACGCGTACTGGGCGATCGACGCGCAGTGCGACACCGCCGTGGATGGTGAGTGGCTGGCTGGTCCTGGAGACGACTTTTTTGCCGCGGTCAGCGAAGCCTTCGGCGGGTTGCCGTTCATCGCCGAAGATCTGGGCCTGCTCACGGAATCGGTACACGAGCTGCGCGCCCGTTGGCGCCTGCCCGGTATGCGCGTGCTGCAGTTCGGTTTCGATGACGATGCGCACAATCCGCACGCGCCGGCGAACGTCAGCCGCGACATGGTCTGCTACACAGGCACCCACGACAACGACACCACGCTGGGTTGGTACGAGGCGGCTGACGATGTCACCCGCGATCGCGTGAACGCACTCGGCAATCATGACGATCCTGTCGGTGCGATGATGACCGCCGCGGCACAGACGGATGCGTGGCTTGCCATCTTCCCCATGCAGGATGTGTTACGTCTGGGCAACGAAGCGCGCTTCAACACACCCGGCACGGTGGGGGGACACAACTGGCGGTGGCGACTCCCCGTCGATGGGCTTACGGCCGAAGGAAGCGCAAAGTTGCGTACGCTTACCACCTCAGCTGGAAGAGTGACGGCTTAAAGGGGAGAATCGCGCAGCCCAGAATCACACAGGCGCCAGCCACCTCCCATGCCCAATGAACCCAAGCTCAGCAACGAAGTCCTGCGGGAAGGCCCGCGCTTCGTTACCCGCCTTGCGCGCAACGCCATGGCCCTCATCCTTGCCGGTGGCAAGGGAACGCGTCTGCACGAACTCACGGAGTGGCGAGCCAAGCCGGGCCTGCACTTCGGCGGCAAGTTCCGCATCATCGACTTCACCCTGTCGAACTGCGCCAACTCCGGTATCCGCCGTGTCGGTGTGCTCACCCAATACAAGTCGCACTCACTCATCCGCCACCTGATTTCCGGCTGGACCCACTACCGCAAAGAGACCAACGAGTTCGTGGAGGTGCTTCCCGCACAGCAGCGCACGTCCGACGACTGGTACAAGGGCACCGCGGACGCCGTGTTTCAGAACATCGACATCATCCGCTCGGTGGGCCCGAGCCATGTGGTCATCCTCGCCGGCGATCACGTATACAAGATGGACTACGGCACCATGATCGCCCACCACGTGCG
>JAUILW010000771.1 GCA_030432795.1 Gammaproteobacteria bacterium | reverse complement strand
CTGTTGTTCTTGATGCGCGTCACCTGCAGGCCGGTGTAATCGTAGATGAACGCGGTGCCGTTCAGCATGAGTTGGCCGTCGAGGAGCGTGCTCTTGAAGCCGAACTCGAATGCATCCACTTCCTCTTCTTCGAACGCAAACGCCGTATCGCTCTGAAACTCCGGCGCGATCGGTGGGTTGAACCCGCCCGGCTTGTAGCCTCTCGAGAAGAAAGCGTAGAGCAGCACATCGTCATTGAGCCTGAAGTCCACGCCGAGCCGGCCGGTAACTGCCGACCACTCTTCCGAGTCCGGGTTACCGTTGAGCGCTCGCACTTCGTTGAAGCCAGATATTGGCCCCAGCACATTCAGCAGCGCCGCGCGCTCCGGGCTGAACAGCGGCGTGGCGAAAGCTGCGTTGATGTCAGCCTGCGCGACGTTGAAGAACGCCAATCGTGCAGCGTCGGTAGCATCCGGCGCGCCGCCGGTCATGATGCTGGTGCCACGCCCCCAGCGCCCGCCGGGCAGGGAGTCGAGCGCAGCCTGATAGTCCGGATCGACAATGCCCAGCGCCACCAGTGTTGGCGCACCACCGGGTACGGCACCTGCCACCGCGACGTTGAGCAGCCAGTCCTGATCCAATGAGGAGAGGAACGCGTTGGCATCGTTTACGAACTTCTCGTCCTTGTTGTAACGCAGGCCCGCCGTCAGCTTCAGCCGGTCCGTCAGGTCAAAGTACATCTCAGCAAAGATCGCCTCGCCTTCATTGGTGGAGGGATCCTTGATCGCACCCGGCACATTGAACATCGTCGGGTACAACGGCGGGAAGCCCAGCAGTCCCACGCCGACCAGGCCGATGGAATCGAGACTGTTGGAGTTCACATAGTAATCACCAAACCGTTCGCTCTCATAAGCGGTGATCCCAACCTGAAAATTGAAGGGACCGTCGAAGTGCGATTGCAGGCGCGCCTCCACCGTCCAGTACTCGGTCTCACTCGACGCCTGGTCCATGGCAAACAACCGCGTGCCATCAGAAGGCACCACACAGCCACCGAACAGACCAGCAGTTCCGTCCGCATAGTTACAACCGCCACCCCGCAGATCGCCACCGGCACCGCCAGCGGGTGCAGACGTTGGCCACAGCCCGTTGAGGCCAAGCGCTGCCGGAGATGGCGCGAGCAGAGGACCGACGTTCATGTTGTAGTCCATTTGCGCCAGATATTCGGTTTCCTGGTGCGCGCCGAGCAGGCTTACAGAGAAACTCTCGAACTCGTAGCTGGCGCCAAAGCTGATGATGTCTTCTTCGTACTGAAACACCGGTTCAAAGTCGGTGAACATGTCACGAATGCCCAGCGCCGGAGCCGGGTGATCGTAGTTGACGCCATTTACACCGTTATCGCCGTTGGCTCCGAGCGGCAAGGTGCCGAGGCCATTGAGCGCAAAGAACAGGCCGCCGGTGGTGGAACCCATATGCGGCGAATCGAAGCCGAATCCGTCAGGTTCGCATCCCAAGGCAGGCAGATCGGTTCGCTGACAAACCTGATTGGTAATGCGGGCCCGGTCGTCGTCCTCGTCGAACTTGTTGTACTGCACCCAGACATTGCCTTTTTCGGAAAAGTCCCAGGAGAACGTCGCGCGGTAGGCGGTGATATCGCGGCCGTCAATGTCATCGTCGATAAAAGGCAGCCCACTGCCATCGATGGTGGACGCCGAATCCGCCGCCTTGTTATCGATGTAGCCGTCACGCTCGAGATCGAAACCTGCAATACGAATACCCATGCTGTCGCTGAAAGGAATGTTGATCGCCCCTTTCAC
>JAUILW010000770.1 GCA_030432795.1 Gammaproteobacteria bacterium | reverse complement strand
AACAGTCCGTGCTCGAGCACACACGCAAGATTGCCGACGAAGTGGGCTACGTGGGCGCTGGTACCGTGGAGTTCATCTACGATCTCGCCAACGATGCCGTGTACTTCATGGAAATGAATACGCGTCTCCAGGTGGAGCATCCGGTGACCGAATGGACCTCCGGGGTCGACATCGTCACTCAGCAGTTCCGTATCAGCAGCGGCGAGTCCATCGCCGATCTGCAGATCCAGGAGAACGGCTACGCCATCGAAGCGCGGGTGACTGCGGAGCGTGTCCGCCAGGTGGGCAAGCAGCTCGAGTTTCGCCCGCATCCGGGACAAATTACGCTTGCCGAGTTTCCGCAGGAAGAAGGTGTCGAAATCATCTCCACCGCCGCTTCCGGTAAGTTCGTGTCCCCGTACTACGACAGCATGGTGGCGCAGATCATCGTGCACGCGGAAAACCGCACTGCTGGCCTCGCCAAGCTCGACGACTACCTCGGCCGCGTGCGCGTGGAAGGCATCTGCACCAACATTCCGCTGCTGCGCAGGATTCTGAAAGACCCGATCCTGCATTCGGGCGAGTACGACACGGGTTTTCTACCGAACTTTCTTAAGCGTACCGACGCGCAAGCGCTCATTGCTGAGATCGAAGCCTCGGCCGGTGAGGGTGGTAGTGCCATCAACCGCGACAGCATCAGCATCGAGCATAGCGAAGAGCTGCGTGTACTGTCGCCGGCGACGGCCATCTTCTACAGCGCGCCATCACCGTCGGAACCCGCTTATATCTCCGAAGGAGATGTGATCGACACCGACACGACCATCTGTCAGCTCGAAGCCATGAAGATCTTCTCGCCCGTGCGCCTGCGCGATTTCAATGGCGATGTGGAACTCTACCCGGCGGCGCAGAAGTACGAAGTAACCCGGATCAACATCGCCAACGGTCAGCAGGTGAACGAAGGCGATCTGCTGTTCGTGGTCAAGCCCGCCGCCGCTGGCTGATCCCTGGGGGTTACGATAGGCCGCGCAGATGCACGGCCTCGTTGAGTGCGAGCACCGAGCGTTCGCCGGTGCTCGCGCACTGAAAACGATTGATGCTGGTGTAGTGCGGTTTAAAGAACATCTTCGGCGTGAAGCCGATGACGTGCGCAGTCCACACATTGATCACGCCGCCGTGACAGGCGACCGCCACGCGCTGCCCACGATGCTGCTGCACGATGTGCTCGAGGCTCGTCACCACGTTGCTGGCGAACGCGGAAAAGTCCACGTCCACATCGCCCTTCATCAGCTTTAACCACCGCTCGTGGTCGATCTCCTTAAGCTTTTCCACCGGTACATAGGTGGACGCTTCCCGATCGTACTCGGCGACGCCATCGGACACCTGAATATCGAGCCCGTGCCTGTGGGCCAGAGGTTCTGCTGTCTGGTAGGCACGCGCCATCGGGCTCGAGTAGAGGCTTTCAATAGCCTCATCCTCGAGCCACGACGCCATGCGTTCCGCCTGCTGGTGGCCGATCTCGGATAGCGGTGGGTCGGCGGGTTTGCCGTCCTCGTTCTCGATGTGCATGGGCAAGCCATGGCGGATCAGAATCAGTTCCAAAGCGTGGTTTCCAGTGAGTGTCGGATGCAGATGAGCGAGAAGGTCGTGACTCAGCTCGCGCGGTAGTTACCCGGTCGCTTCTCGAAGAATGCGGCCACCGCTTCGGCATGGTCCGGTTCCGCGTGGCACACCGCCTGGAATGCCGCCGACATGTCGAGCAGCTCATTCAGGCTCGCTTTTTCGCTGGCGCGCATCAGCTGCTTGGTAAGCCGCAC
>JAUILW010000769.1 GCA_030432795.1 Gammaproteobacteria bacterium | reverse complement strand
AGAATGAACTTTACGCGGCAAACGCTCGCGCCGAGGGGGCGGAAGAAGACCGACGTGTGCTCCACGTACAGCTCGAAAGTGTCGAACGTCGTACGGAGGAGATGGTGCTGCGCTCCAACGCGCAAACACAAGCCATCGCCGAACGTGAGGCGCGTATCCATGATCTCGAGCGCCAGTTGTCGCTGGCGCCTGAGGACCTTGGCGAGCTGCCGGCCCTCAATGAAGCGGGCTTTTTTGCATCACGGCCTCGGGAGATCGACGATCTCAAATTGATCAGCGGCGTTGGCCCCAAGCTCGAGCGGTTGCTCAATGGCCTGGGCATCTACCAGTACCAGCAGATCGCGCTCATGACCAGCGGTCAGGTCGCCTGGGTGAACGAACAGCTGTCGTTCAAGGGGCGTATCGAGCGGGACAACTGGATCAAACAGGCGGCGTTGTTGAGCGGCATCACCACCAGCACAAACAGGGAGCAATCGGCATGAGCGTGGACGCATTTCGGCTGGATGGGCAGGTGGCAGTCGTCACGGGTGGCGGCAAGGGTATTGGACGTGGAATAGCGCTCTGCCTCGCCGAGGCTGGCGCGGATGTGGTGGTGTGCGCACGCACGCTCAGCGATGTGCGCAGCGTCGCAGAGGAGGTTCGCGGTCTCGGCAGGCAGGCCGACGGTTTGATGGCCGACGTCACCGATGCGGAGCAGCTTGAAGCGGTGGCTAAGCGCGCAGCAGAGCTCGGCAACCTGACCATATGGGTCAACAACGCTGGCGGCCTGCCGGACGCCACGCCGCGCTATCTCACCCGTACGCCGGACGACCGGTGGGATGCGCAGATGGATCTCAACCTCAAGGCAGTGTGGCAGGGCTGCAAGGTGGCCGCTGCGCACATGCAGCAGGGCGCCATCATCAACATCTCCTCACGGGCGGCCATGGGCCCGCAGGTGAAGAACGGACCCTACGGCGCCTCGAAGGCTGCGGTGAACAGCCTGACCCAGACCCTGTCCATCGAGCTTGCCCCCAACATCCGTGTCAACGCGATTGCCCCTGGGCCGATTCCTACGGACAACTTCAACGAGTCCACCAGCTTTCCTGAGGGCAAGCCCATCGAGAAGATCATCGGCGTGCCGCTTGGACGACTGGGCACCCCGGACGACATCGGCAATGCGGTGGTCTTTATGGCCTCACCCGCGTCGGCCTGGGTGACCGGGCAATGCCTTTACGTTACCGGCGGCCTCTGAGTAAACGCCTGGTCAGAAGCGCTCAAGCTCGCACCTGCGCTATTCCAGTAACGCATCCAGTGCACGGGCACACCACCGAGCTGCACATCCCATGGCACGCAGACTTCGGTGATCAGCGACGCGACGGCGCAAAGCCCTGTCGATAGGGTCATCCGCGGGCTTCGACGGCTGCTTCGATGCGCGGGTAAAGCAAGCCCAGCAGCACGCCGCGAATCAGCATGAAGAGGGTGAAGCTGGCCCACAGCCCGTGGTTACCGAACGGCTCGATCAGCAGCACCGTGCTGAGCAGAAAAACCGATGCGGCGATAAACATGCTGTTACGCAGCTCCCGGACGTGTGTAGTGCCGATAAAGATGCCGTCTCCAAGAAACGCCCACACGCCGAGCAGAGGGCTCAAGATCAGCCACGGCAGGTAGCTGTTCGCCGTTTCGCGCACCGCTGCGGAGGTGCTGAGCAAGGCGACAAAGTCTTCGCCGAACAGCGCGACGGTGGCCGCGATGAGCAGCGCCAGCAGCAGCGCCCACGCGGTGCAGTAACGGGCGGCGGCGCGCAGGCTGGAGCGATCC
>JAUILW010000098.1 GCA_030432795.1 Gammaproteobacteria bacterium | reverse complement strand
CAACTGCCACAGTCGGGTAAGACTCCGTTGATCCAACAGCAACCATGCGTAGGCGGTAACCGCTGGTACGTAGTTCGGCGCCAGCGCCAACGCTGCATCGAAGCTTTTCTCAGCGTTGTCCGGGTTGCTTATGCGAACCTGGTAGCGACCTTTCAACGTCCAATACAGCGGGTTGCTGCGCAGTGCATCGACATGCTCGTCAGCAATCGCCAGCAGACGCTCGAAGCGTGATGCGTCCGCTTCGAATTCCGCTTCCATGGCTTTAAGCAGGAATCGTGGCGCGCCGGTGAGCTCCCAGGCCTGGTTGGCGTGGTATCGATAGTCGCTGTTTGTCTGCGCTGTCATGGTGTCGAACAGCACGTCGTACTCATCGGCTGACAGGGAATCGAATGCAGCCAGACGAAGATACGCATCGTTTGCCAGCTGCTGGTTGCCGGTGCGGTGCGCCAGATCGCCGACATCGCGCCAGTAACCCGCGTTATAGGTAACACTGTCGGGGTTCACGCGCTGCAGCGTTGCCAGGGCCGATGGCAGATCAAACAGGCGCCAGTGCAGCGCGGCAATTTCCTGCAGGTCGGATGAGGACACCGAAAAACGCGTGTCGACCTGCGCCCACCAGTCGAGGGCGCCCCGTAGATCCTCGTTGTCGGCGAGCAACCGTGCTCCGGAGCGCCAGGCGTGCTCATCTTCAGGAAAGCGCATTACGTAGGCGCGTAGTTCGCTGATGGTGGTGTCGAGCGCGTGCTGGCTGACGTGTGCCTGCAGCCAGCTGTCCAGGGCATCGCTGGTGAGGCGCGAACGCTTCGCCCGGGCGGAGAGTATGTCCGCCACCAGGTCGTGGCGGTATGTTGAACGCGCCAACTGCCATGTACGGTCGGATTGCGCCTGAGCCGGCGCGTTTTCAGCCAGCCAACGCCAATGTTCAAGGGCGTCGTTTATGTCACCGCGCCACTCCAGCACCTCGGCCAGTTGACGCCGGAGTCGTGGGTTGTTCGGGTCATTCCGCTGGGCTCGCAGCGCCCAGTGGTGGGCGGTGTCCAGATCGTTGATGCCGAGTGCTGCATTGATGAGGTCGCCGATGGTCACGTTTGTCAGGCGCACGTCATGTTCCGCATCTTCGTCGGCAAGCAGGTTGGCGTATTGTCCTGCGAGCGCCGGAGCGTGTGCGGCCAGTGAAAAATACACCGCGGATTGGCGCACCTCATTGGTCATGCGGGCAGTTTCTACATCGCCCAGAAAGGCAATGCCGGCCGCGTGATCGCCGGCGGCCAGATACAAGCGCAGCGCTTGCTCTACGGCCATGTTGAAGTGGTCGCCGGGAACGGTGGCGGCGCGAGCATAGGCGGTTGCAGCGCGATCAGGTCGGCCTGCTGCTTCGAACTGCGTACCTGCGCGCAGGCTCCAATCCGGGTTTCGGGTTGCGACGAACAGCCCCTGGTAGATCTGGGCAGCAATGAAGGGCTGGCCGAAGGCGAGGGCAGCCTTCGCTACCGATTCACGGTCAGGGTGGGCTAAGTCGTGGATGGGCAACCCCTGCAGGAGGCTGATAACCCGGGATGTCAAAGCGCCCCGTTGCCGCTGATTGGTGCTGGCGTAGAGTCGCTGGCGCAGCACATCCAGATGCAGCAGCGTGTACTTGACGTCCGGATGTCGTCCTGTGAGCCCGATCAGCACCGCGTCGGCTTCGGCCAGCCTGCCGAGGTTGGCGTACTGTTGGGCCAGCAGTGCTTTCAGCTCCGCATCATCCGGCGACAGCGCCACCAGCACCCGGGCGTAGTTGAGGGCCACCGCGTCCGCTTCCAGGCTGGACAGGGTTTCTCGGAATGCGCCTTCACGGGGCGCGATCGCGAACAGAATGATGACGGCCAGGCAGGCGAGCACCAGCAGAGCGCTGCCCTGGAATACCTTCTCGCGGTTTCTGTTCACGTACCAATAGCGCAACGGACTGTCCTGTTTCCGTCGGGGTTACCCAAGGCTGGGTCGCTGTGCAGCGCTAGTTGGCTAGCGCGCGCCGTTCAATCCTGCGAACGGCTGCACGGCGGTCCTTTGCCGTGGTCTTTTCAACGAGAGATTTTTTGACAAGTAAACGTAAAAAGACGTGACCTGCGTCACAGGGTTGACGCCAATGGGTTATTGCTGCGTCAGAGGAATGGCGCTATTTAGTCTCATAAGGCTTTGAATAGATAAAAACTAGTAGTCGATAGACTGGTATCTATCCTAAACAACGCAATAAAACGTTCAAATATGAAATTGGAAGAGAATAAATAGGCCTATTTCCAGTGTGGGTCTCTAAGAGGGTTCTTGTAGAGCTTGCCCGTGGGAAGCCGGGGCAATTCCCGGTGGTACTCCACGCTGCGAGGCACTTTGTAGGCCGCGAGTCTGCTGCGCGCAAAAGCAAGTAACTCGTCAGTAAGCTGCGCATTGCCGTGTTCGCCGGCCACCGGTTGCACGGCGGCGCGCACAGCTTCTCCGAAATCTGGGTCCGGGATGCCGAACACGGCCACGTCCGCCACTTTTGGGTGCATGATGAGCGCGTCCTCGATCTCTCGTGGATAGATGTTTACACCACCAGAGATGATCATGAACGCTTTGCGGTCTGTGAGGTAAAGGTAGCCATCGGCGTCCAGGTAGCCGATATCGCCCAGGCTGGTCCATCCCGGGTGGTGGGGGTGAGTGGCGTTTTCCGTCTTGTTCTGATCGTTGTGGTACACGAACGGTCTGGAAGGTTGCTCGAAATACACCATTCCTGCCTCACCGGTGGGTAGCTCGGTACCTGATTCGTCGCAGATGTGCAGAACTCCGCTTGCTGCGCGTCCTACGGAGCCGGGGTGTGCCAGCCACTCTTCGGGAGAAATGATGGTCGAGCCATTGCGCTCCGTGCCCGCGTAGTACTCCCACAGGATCGGCCCCCACCAGTCCATCATCTGCTGTTTCACCGGAACCGGGCAGGGGGCCGCGGCATGGATGGCGCAGCGATGGCTCGACAGGTCATGACGCCGGCGTTCGGCTTCCTCCAGCTTCAGCATGCGCACGAACATGGTCGGCACCCACTGGCTGTGGGTGACGGAGTAGCGTTCGATGTGTGCCAGCGCCTGCATGGGCTCGAAGCGCTCCATCATGACTACCGTGCCGCCTAGGCACAGCGTGCGCATACAGAAACCGAAGGGGGCGGCGTGGTACAGCGGCGCAGGGGACAGGTAGACAGTATGGTTGTCTATACCGTAAACATTATTGCGTTCAACGCCTGGGATGCCGTCGGCAATGGTCTTGCCGCTCAGGGGGCGTTTGATGCCCTTAGGCCGGCCTGTACTGCCAGAACTGTACAGCATGGTGTCGCCCATGGGTTCTTCAGCAAGCGGCGTGTCGGGATGGACGGCAAGCGCCGAATCCAGGCCTTTCCAGCCTTCCTGTGGGCCATGGAAGGAAACCAGACAGGTATCTTTCTTAATATGGCTGGCAAGCGCTGCAAGATCGCACACGGCATTGGAGGCAATGAGCACTTTGGCTCCGGAATCGTTAACGATATATGCCGCTTCCTCAGGTGTGAGGTATCGGTTGATGCAGGTCAGGTACAAACCAGCTCGTAGAGCACCCCAGCTGAGCGTGAAGTACTGCAGATCGTTCTCGAGGAGCACACATACGTGATCGCCGGTTTCGAGCCCTTCGGCGCGCAAGTATTGCGCCACCTGGTTGGATTGCCGGTCGAGCTGACGCCAGGACAGGCTTTCTCCGGTTGCGGCGTGGATGACGGCGGCGGTGTCGGGTTTTTGGCGCGACCAGTAGCCTGGGTACATGGATTTGCTTCGTGCTGCGGGTTGGCTCTAAATAGCCCGATTGACCAGCAATGATCAAGACGGATCGATACAACTAAGCGTCAGGAGGGGAGGATGAGCAACGAAGCCCTGGATCGGATAGCCGTGCAGGATGTCATGCTGCGCTATGCGGCGGGTGTGGACGAGCGCGACATGGACATGTATCGCGGCTGTTTTGCCGATGACGTGGAAGTCGTCGGTTTTGGTGAGCAGACGGTGCACGGTGGCGATGCCTGGCGCGACTATGTGGTTGGTGCGCTGGAGCGCTTCGGGCCCACGCAGCACATGCTGGGGCCGATGCTGGCGACCATCGACGGGGACGACGCCGACTGTCGCACCGACGTGCAGGCCTGGCATACGCTGAAGGAGCCTGAGGGGCAGACCCTGACCCTCTGGGCCACCTACAAAACGCGGATGCGCAGGCAATCGGATGGCGCCTGGAAGATCATCCGCCACGAGCTTGCCTCCCGCGGTACCCGTATCGTCTGAGCGGCGGTTTACGCCGCTTTCACACCGCCTGCCTGACCATGCGAACGAATGAGTCAGGCAGGATAGGCGGTGTCCGGGAAAACGCTGGTTTGGTTTCGCGAGGATCTGCGGGTAAGCGACAATCCGGCGTTGTCACAGGCTTGCACACGCGGTCCGGTGGAGGCCGTGTTTCTGATCGCAGACGCGCAGTGGCGAGCGCATGACATGGGCGCGCGTCGGATCGCCTTCATGCTTCGCAGCTTACAGGCGCTGGCCGAGGAGCTGGCTGCGCTTGGGATACCGCTGCATGTCCTGCGGGCTGACAGGTTCGCCGACGCGGCGCAGGTGTTGGTGGCGCTTGCCAGGCGGATATCCGCCAGCGCCGTAGCTTTCAACGCGGAGTACCCGCTCAACGAACGCCGCAGAGATGCGTCAGTCAGCAACGCGCTACGTGCGTCTGCCGTTGGTTGCCATGTCAGTCATGGCGCGGTCATGCGCGATCCGGCGTCTGTGCGCACCGGCGAAGGTAAGCCCTACTCGGTATATACCCCTTTCAGGAACCGTTGGTTTGCTGGTTTGTCAGCCGATGCGCTCCGGCCGCTGCCGTCTCCGGATCCTGTCGCGGCGGCACTGCCCCCGGTGCACGTGCCGTTGACGGGTCCGGATGGCGGTGAGCGGGCATCGTTGTGGGTGGCAGGCGAGCGCCAGGCGCAGCGCGTGCTCGACCGGTTTGTCAGTACGCGAAGTGCAATCTATGCGCAGCGACGCGACTTTCCGGCTGAGACCGGCACCAGCGCGCTGTCGCCTTACCTGGCGGTAGGCGCGGTATCGCCTAGGCAGTGCGCCTGGGCGCTCAGGCGCACGGAACCGCTCCAGGACAGTGCCTGGATGAACGAGCTGATCTGGCGCGAATTCTACCGACACGTGATTGCCTCGTTCGATCATGTCTCGTGCGGCCAGGCCTTCCGGCGCCAATATGACGCGCTTGCGTGGGAACGTGACCCGCAGGGCTTCGAGGCCTGGTGTCGTGGTGAAACCGGATACCCGCTGGTGGATGCCGGTATGCGCCAGCTGAATGCCACCGGCTGGATGCACAACCGGGTGCGCATGGTGACGGCCATGTTTCTCAGCAAGCACCTGCTCATCGACTGGCGGATGGGTGAGCGGTATTTCATGCAGCAGCTCGTCGACGCAGATTTTGCATCCAACAACGGCGGCTGGCAGTGGAGCGCTTCCACCGGCACCGACGCCGCACCCTATTTCCGAATCTTCAATCCGGCGGCCCAGGCGAAGAAGTTCGATCCGCGGGCGGACTACATCAGGCGGTGGGTGCCGGAGCTTGCCGATGTGCCGGTGAAGCGCATCACTTCCGGCGATTGCGCAGGCGCAGGTTATCCGGCGCCGATCGTCGAGCATGCATTTGCACGCCAGCGCGCCATTGAGCGCTTCAAGGCGTTATAGTTCCGCGCTGGCAAAACTACAGGAACAAGATCCGTGGGAAATCTTCAGGGAAAAGTCGCCGTGGTCACAGGCGCGAGCCGTGGTATCGGCAAAGCCATCGCGCTCGCGCTGGGTGAGCAGGGCGCCATCGTTTACGTCACCGGCCGCACCACTGGCGATGGCGAGCGGACCATCGACACCGCAGCCCGACAGATCACGGAAGCCGGCGGCGAGGGCAGGGCGATCCAGTGCGATCACGGAGATGATGCGCAGATTGCCGCGGTGTTTGAGCGCATCGGCCAGGAGGCCGGTCGCATCGATATCCTGGTGAACAACGTCTACAAGATCCCGAGCCCGCCGGCCTGGGGCGGTGGCTTCTGGGATCATCCCATCCAGATCTGGGACGACCAGGTCGGTATCGGTCTTCGCGCCCACTACGTGGCGAGCTGGCACGCCGCAAAGTGGCTGTTCGAGGCCGGCCCTGGTGCAGCGGTACTCAACGTCTCCTCACCTGGCGGCCAGAGCTATCACTTCTCTTGCTCATACGGCGCAGGCAAGGCGGGCCTCGACCGTCTGACAGCGGACATGGCCGTTGAGCTGCAGCCAAAGGGCATTCCGGCGGTGGTGCTGTATCCGGGCTCGGTAGCCACCGAGTTCATCCAGGATGCCGCGGCAACCCAGGACATCGACCTCAGTCAGTCCCAGAGCCCGCAGTTTGTGGGGCGCTGCGCGGTGGCCCTGCTCATGGCCGACGATCTCATGGATCGCACCGGCAGCATTCAGTGGGTGGAGGATCTGGCGGAGGAGTTCGACATCTACGAGGCGGACGGCAGCCGGCCGCCGCGTTACGCCCAACGTCCCGGATCGAAGGCGTAACCCATGGCGAGAAAGCTGTATGGCATATCCGGATCGCGCGCCATCCGCGCGTTGTGGGGCATCGAAGAGGTGGGGGTGGAGTACGAGCACGTGCCCACCCACTTTCGTGGGGATGCGCAGAGTGCGGAGTATCTGCAGGTAAACCCCAATGGCCGCATTCCTGCGCTGGAAGACGGCGATCTGCTGCTCTTCGAGTCCATGGCAATCAACCTGTACCTGGCGAAGACCTACGGGGGCGACCTGTATCCGGCCAACGCGGCGGATGAAGCGCGCGCGTTTCAGTGGAGCGTTTGGGCGATCAGCGAGATTGAGCCGCTGCAGATGCAGATCGTCATCCAGAAGTTCTTCACCCCTGAGGAAAAGCGCGACGTGTCGGTGACCGAGCGGGCGGCGACTGCGCTGGAGCGACCCTTCAAAGTGCTCGATGCGGCGCTGGAAGGTCGTGACTACCTGCTGGGTGAGCAATTTACGGTGGCCGACCTCAATGTGGCGAGCGTGATGCTGCTGTTGAACATGGTGGGTCATGACTACAGCCACCACGCGAACGTTTCGCGTTGGGCCCAGGCCTGCTATGGGCGCCCGGCGTTGGCGCGTGCGCAGGCGAAGGGCTGACGCCGGTTAGTGGACGAGGTTGTCGGCCGATTGCCGGGGTGAGCAAACGGCGGATAAAAAAAGGGCCGCTTCCGCGGCCCTGAATCATTGTTTCGGGGATTGATCCCCGGGCATCGCTACCCTAGAACTGGTTCATGGTGTTTGCGGCACCACCTGCCAGCAGCGCTTTCTCACCCAGGAAGTATTCCTTGTGATCGTCGCCGATGTTGGAGCCCGCCAGATCCTGGTGCTTCACAGCGGCCAGATCGCGACGGATTTCGCGGCGCTGCACGCCCTTCACGTAGGCCAGCATGCCCTCTGCACCGAAGTAGCCTTCAGCCAGCAGGTCCACACCCAGCGCTGTCTCGTGGTAGGTGGGCAGCGTGATCAGGTGGTGGAAGATGCCCGCTTCGCGTGCCGCGTCCCGCTGGAAGTTCTGGATCAGCCGATCCGCTTCCAGGGCGAGCTCTGATTCGTCGAGCTTGATATCCATCAGGCCCTTGTCGAACACCGCCGGATCCGGGTACTCGGAGACATCTCGGCCCTCGGCCTTCCAGTCCTCGTACACCTGCTCGCGGAACTTCAGCGTCCAGTTGAACGACGGAGAGTTGTTGTACACGAGCTTGGCTTCCGGGCGCACTTTGCGGATGGCGCTCACCATGCCGCCGATCTGGTCGAGGTTCGGCTTCTCGGTTTCGATCCACAGCAGGTCCGCACCGTGCTCGAGGCTTGTGATGCAGTCGAGCACGACACGGTCGAAGCCGGTGTCTTCGCGGAACGCATACAGGCCGTTGTCCAGGCGCTCAGGCTTACACAGCACACCCTTCTGGTGAATGGTGATGTCGCCTTCCTTCAGCTCCGACAGGTCGTTGACCGGGGTCGCTTTCAGGAAGTCGCAGTATTTGTGGCCGAGATCGCCAGGCTCCTGGGCCACCGGAATCTTCTGGGTAAGGCCGGCGCCGAGGGAGTCGGTGCGCGCAACGATGATGCCGTTGTCCACGCCGAGCTCGAGAAATGCATAACGCACGGCGTGCAGCTTGGAGACGAAATCCTCGTGGGGAACCGTCACCTTGCCTGCCTGGTGGCCGCACTGCTTGGCGTCCGACACCTGGTTTTCGATCTGAATCGCGCAGGCACCTGCCTCGATCATTTTCTTGGCCAGCAGATAGGTGGCTTCCTCGTTGCCGAAGCCGGCGTCGATGTCGGCGATGATCGGCACCACATGGGTTTCGAAGTTGTCGATGCGGTCGAGGATCGGCTTCGTGTCTTTACCGGCGGCGCGGGCTTCGTCGAGCTCCGCGAAGATGTGACGCAGCTCACGGGCGTCGGCCTGCTTGAGGAAGGTGTAGATCTCCTCTATCAGCGCCGGTACGGAGGTTTTTTCGTGCATGCTCTGGTCGGGCAGCGGGCCGAACTGGGAACGCAGTGCGGCGACCATCCAGCCGGAGAGATAGATGTAGCGCTTGTCGAGGCTGCCCTGGCGCTTCTTGACACTCATCATGGTCTGTTGAGCGACGAAACCGTGCCATGCGCCGAGCGACTGCGTGTACTTGCCCGGGTCGGCATCGTATTCCGCCATGTCCCGGCGCATGATGTCGGCGGTGTATCGGGCGATGTCGATACCGGTTTGAAAGCGGTTCTGATGGCGCATGCGCACCACGTATTCCGGGTTGATGGCGCGCCACTCCTGGCCTTTGCTCATAAGGCTCTGACGTACCTGTTCGATATCCTGCATATAGGACATTGGCAGTTCCTCGCTCGGGTTGGGTCTGGGAAGTGGGCGCACTCTACAGAATCGACCGGCGAATGGGGCGACACCAATACTTTCCTGAATGTCAATATTCAAATTTCATTTACAACTTTCCGGCATCAACTGGGGGCTGTCTCAATCCGTGTTGTTGTTTGCGCAAGCAGCTCTCTAGACTGAACACAGTCAATCAGGTGGCTCCGGAAACATGCGTGTCAGGCAGGTGATGGAAGACAGTGGCGTAAAGTTTGGCACCAGCGGCGCCCGCGGGCTTGTAGCCGATATGACGCCGGAGGTGTGCTTTGCTTACACGGCGGCTTTTCTGGACGCGGTGGAACTCGGTGAGGGCGGGCGTGTTGCGCTGGGTATTGATCTGCGCCCGAGCAGCCCGGATATCGCCGCCGCCTGTGCTGCCGCAATTCGCAGCCGCGGCCTGCAGCCGGTGTACTGCGGGCCGCTGCCCACGCCGGCGCTTGCCTGTTTCGCGATGCGGGGCGGCATGCCGGCGGTGATGGTGACCGGCAGCCACATCCCGTTCGACCGCAATGGCATCAAGTTTTACCGGGCGGATGGCGAGATTTCCAAGGACGACGAGCAGGCCATTGCTGACGCGGACATCGACCTTGCTGACTTCCCGCTGGTTACGGATCTGCCGCCGATTGATGCC
>JAUILW010000768.1 GCA_030432795.1 Gammaproteobacteria bacterium | reverse complement strand
AGCGTACCAACGTCACCCTCACGGCTGCCAACCTGGCGGCTGCACGGGAGTTGGGGCTCAATGTGTCGGCGATCAGCGACGCCGCCGTTGCTGAAGCGGTCCGCGCGGCAAAGGCCAAAGCCTGGGCTCAAGAGAATGCTACAGCCATCGCGGAGCGCCGAGCCTGGATCGAAGCCAACGGAACGCCCTTGGCGGATCTTCAGGTGTTGAAGATCAGCTGATGGCGCAGTTTCATGTTTATCGGGTGCCTGGCGATCGTCTCGTGCTCGACCTGCAGACGGATTTGATCGAGACCGGCACGCGCGTGGTTGCTCCGCTCATACCCAAGGCGTCAGGTCCTAAAGCCATCGGTCGGCTTGAGCCGGTGTTGGATATCGATGGTACGGCTTATGTACTTCACACCGCTGAAATGGCTGCCATTCCATCTGCGGTGCTCAAGGGCGAGCCTGTCGCGGATCTGACTGCCTCCGACTACGAAATCCGCGGTGCTCTCGACATGGTGTTCTCCGGATTTTGATCACTCCATGTATTTGGGCGTGCTGATCTTCCAGCCTCGCCGCCGGGGCGATGCAATCCGCCCCGCCTGCGGTTCGGTCGGTTTCTCGGGCTCGGTGGTCTGCTCGATGGCCGCCGTCTCGACACCCGCCTGCTTCTCCAACTGCCGCCACATCCGCTCATCAAAGCGGTCAGCCCCAAGGATCCAGGCAGCGGCCCTGGCATAGACCCGTGTGTCGAGCGCCTCGTTCCTCTCGCGCATCTTCTGCCATTCCTGGCGGGCGTAACCGCGCTTGTTGCGGATCGTGACCAGCTGTTCAGCCACCAGCTGCTTCAGCCATTCGCTGTCCGCCCAGTCGGGCAGGTGGATCGACCCTGCCGGCGCAGCCACGCCCCGCGCGGTGTCTTCGTCTGTTGGCCGCTCGATGTGCAGATACCGATAGGTTTCCGCCTTGAACGTGGCTGTGGCCACCGTCCAGAGCCGTGCCCCGCGCTTGAGCTTCCTCCCATTCACCGTGGCATCGACGAAGGTCGGGCCAGACACCGGTGTCGCTCGATTGAAGCCTTCAAGCCCTTTGACGGGCGCGACCTGCGATATCCCCTGCGCCCGCGCCCAGGCGTAGACTGCGGCGGTTTCATACCCGGTATCGATGGCCAGCTTGGCAAGCGGCATCACCGCGCCGTTCTCATGCACCCAGGTTTGACCGAGCAGCTCTGTCAGTGCTTGCCAGCAGGCCGGATCACCAGGACCGCCCGGAAGCACGATGTGGTCGACGAGCCAGCTTTCGAGGCCGCGGCCCCAAGCCCAGACATCGACCTCTATCCGGTCCTTCTGCACATCGGCTCCGGCGGTCAGGAACAACCCGCCCATGGGCACCTGCGCGGCGAATGCCTCACGGCGATCCGCCAGCCGCTGCCATTCTGGCGCGTCCCCGCTTTCAACCCAGGTCTCGCCAAGGAGCGTGTTGCGCGCCGCACGCAGCATCTCGTCTGAACCCTGGGCCGCCAGCCAGTCGCGTGCGATCTGCTCCCAGCTTTTCCAGCCGATCGGCGAATAGAGTGCCGAGAGGTGAAACCCGATCGCGTTCGGATCCGCGCTGGTCGCGGTGGCCCTCCATTCACCACGCTCGAGCATCTGCGTCTTGTGGTGCTCGGCGATGGGACGCTCGCAGTCCGCGCAGTGATATGCGGCCGTTTCCGGTTTTCCCTTCGCCCAGCGCAGGCGCTCGAACTGCAGCCACTGCATATGGCCGCAATGCGGACACGGCACAAAATACCGCCGCTGATCGCTCGCCTCGAACTC
>JAUILW010000767.1 GCA_030432795.1 Gammaproteobacteria bacterium | reverse complement strand
ACCGAAGACGTCTACGCCTGAGCCGCACGAGAGGAAACAGACATGGCTGAAGCAGCAGTAAAATCACGCAAAATTCCCTACGTGAGTGCCATCAACGAAGGCATACGCGTCGTACTGGCCGAGCAACCCAATGCCTTTGCGGCGGGTGAGGACATCGGCGGTGCCGGTGGCGTGTACGGGTATTTCGCCGGCATCCAGAAGGATTTTGGCGAAGATCGCGTGTTCGACACGCCGATCTCTGAAGAAGGTATCGTCGGCCTCGGCGTGGGTTCCGCAGCCACCGGCTGCCGGCCGATCATCGATCTGATGTTCATGGATTTCCTCGGCGAGTGCATGGACGAGGTAGCCAACCAGCTGGCGAAGATGCGTTACATGTTCGGCGGCCGCGCCACCCTGCCGGTGACGATGCTCACCATGGCCGGCGCCGGCGCCAACCTGGCAGCGCAGCACAGCCAGAGCCTGGAGGCGTGGATCTGCCACCTTCCCGGCCTGAAGGTGGTGATGGCATCCACACCCGCCGACGCCAAGGGTCTGGTGATCAGCGCAGCCCGCGACGACAACCCGGTGATCGTCGTTCTGATGAAAACCCTGCTCGGCATGCAGGGCGAGGTGCCGGAAGGTAACGAAGGGGTGCCGCTGGGCAAAGCCAACATCGTGCAGCCCGGCAGCAACTACACCATCGTCTCCTGGGGCCGCATGGTGCATGAGTCGCTGGCGGCCGCGGCCAAGCTCAAGGATCTCGGCATCGATGCGGAGGTGATCGATGCACGCTCCCTGCAACCGCTGGACACCGACACCATTGTTGCCAGCGTACGCAAGACCCACCGAGTCATGATCGTGCACGAAGCCGTACGCTTCGGCGGTTTCGGCGGAGAGGTGGCGGCGCAGATTCAGGAGCTGGCGTTCGATTACCTCGACGCACCGGTCGCCCGGGTCGGCGCGCCGTTCTCGCCAGTGCCGTTCTCACCGGCTCTGGAGCCGCACTACGTGCCCAACGCAGATCGCATCGTCGCTGAGGTCAAGACCCAGCTCGGCTTGTAATCGGCACATCATGGGTACTATCGGCATCGTCGCCAACCCGGCGTCGGGCAAGGATGTGCGGCGCCTTGTGGCGCGCGCGTCCGTGTTCGACAACCAGGAAAAACAGGCCATCGTGCAACGCCTGCTCGTGGGCGCTGCCGCTCTGTCGGCGCCACAGGTGCTGTTCATGGACGATCCGCACGGTATCGTCGCCAAAGCCATCGGCGAGGTCGGCGGCGTGTGCGCAAGCTCCGTGCCTACGCAGGAAACCGGCAACGCCTTTGACACCATCGTCGCCGCCCGCGGTCTGAAGGCCGCGGCCTGCGAGGTGGTGGTCACCCTCGGCGGCGACGGCACCAATCGTGCCTTTGCGCTCGGCTGGCAGGACCCGGTGCTGATTCCACTGTCCACCGGCACCAACAACGTCTTCCCGAACCTCACGGAGGCCACCGTAGCAGGCGCAGCGGCCGGCCTCATCGCGGCTGGCGTGGTCGCCGCGGAACGGGTAACGCTGCAACACAAGGCCATCCACGTGACCATCGAAGGCGAGCGCGACGACATTGCGCTCATCGACGCGGTACTGTCGCGCGAACGCTTCGTTGGTGCCCGCGCGCTGCTCGATCCGTCCGCACTGGCACTGGCCGTGTTGACCCGGGCAGAACCAGCCGCCGTGGGCATTACGACCCTCGGCGGCCTGCTTCACCCCGTAAGCGGCGCCGACGATCATGGTCTGCTGCTGGAGATCGCAGACGATGCAGATCAACGGGTGCACGCACCCATC
>JAUILW010000097.1 GCA_030432795.1 Gammaproteobacteria bacterium | reverse complement strand
CGCGTGCTGGCAGCCAGACCGGAACCGTCATCGTCAATGCGCCAGCCACCTGGGTGCTTTTGAATGGCGTCGCGTGGGCCGGCTACCCGATAGCGGCTCTTGCGCCCTTTGCGCAGGGGTAGATCGACGGTCAGGGTTCTTCCGCCAGGAAAGGCGCCGACAACCTGGGCGATGTAGAACTTGCGCACCGCGTGACCATTGAAAGCGCGGGCCAGCTCCGACTGCGCGGCTTGCGTTTTGCCGATGAGCAACACGCCGCTGGTACCTTTGTCGAGCCGATGCGCGGGGTAGAGCTTGCGATCGGCCGTGAGCATCGACCACAGATCGGCCGCGCCGCTGCGGTCGCGCAGGAGCGAGATGCCCGCCGGCTTGTTGATGACCAGCAGGGTGGGCGATTCATGGATGACCTGGAACTGCATCGGCGCTGGTAAGGAAGATCGTGAGCGCGGAAACTACCACACCATGAACATCCGCGATCTGAAATATCTCGTTGCTGTGGCCGAACACAAACATTTCGGTAGGGCAGCCGAAGCCTGCCACGTGAGCCAACCGACTCTGTCCACGCAACTCAAAAAGCTCGAGGAAACCCTCGGTGTGGTACTCATCGAGCGTACTAACCGACAGGTGATGCTCTCCAACGTCGGCGAGCGTATCGTCGAGCAGGCGCACCGGGTGCTGCGCGAAGTGAACCAGCTTGTAAACATCGCCGAACAGCACCGCGATCCATTTGGCGGCGATTTTCGCCTCGGCGTGATTCCCACGGTTGCCCCGTACCTGCTGCCGAAGATCCTAAAGCCTGTACGCAAGGCATTTCCGGAGCTGCGTATCCAGATCAACGAAGGGCAGACCCATCAGATCACGGCGCGCCTAAGGCAGGGTGAGCTGGACGCACTTATTCTGGCGCTGCCGGTGCAGGAAGAGAACGTGATCACACGCCCGCTCTACCGGGAGCCGTTCTACTTCACGGTGTCCACCGAACATCAGCTCGCCTCGCGCAAGAGCGTGTCAGTGGAGGACCTGGATCGACAGCAGGTGCTGCTGCTCGAAGACGGCCACTGTCTGCGCGACCAGGCTCTGGACGTTTGCGATGCGCAGAACGCCGTGGAAAATACCAACTTCCGCGCTTCGAGCCTGGAAACCCTGCGGCAGATGGTGCGCGCCAACGTCGGCATTACGCTGATGCCGGAGCTGGCGGTCACCAAGACCGCCGGTGTGCGTTATATACCGTTTCGCGGCGCCAAAGAGACCGCACCGCACCGCGACATTGGCCTGTGCTGGCGCCAGACATCTACGCGCACGGCGCTGTTGGAGCAGATGTCCGGCATCCTGCAGAAGGCTGTGGCGGGTTAGCGCCGGACCTCAATCCAGGTCTGCGACAAGCGCCGAGCGGCTTTCTGCGCTCACTGCGGTGCGCTGCTCGAACCCGTTGTAGTCGATACCGAACGTAAGCGCAGCACCACCCTTGAGTGCCGCGATCACGTCTTGGGGCAGCTCGAAGCGCAGGAAGTGCACGGCAGCTGTCTTTTCCTCCGTGGAGCGCTCCATGTCCTCGTTGGCGATGGCGAACACGCGCTCGAGATCGCCCGCTTGCGCCCACACGCGATGCTCCACACCGGCCAGCCGTGCCAGCGCCTGACGGCGTTCCTCCACGTCGCTGTACTCGATCATGAACGTGGCCTTCCAGTTCGTGCCGTCGGGAATGAGCGGGTTGTAGGCGTCGAGCTCATCGTTGATGCCGGCGGCTTCGAACACGCGCTCCACGCGCAGCATCTCCTGAATCTGATATTGAATGGTGAGCCGGTCTTCGAAATACAGCGTGGCGTGCGGGCCCAGGGAGACCTGGCGGGGCTTTTTGTGTGCCAACACTTCCGCACGGAATGCCGGGCGCTGCTCGGCGTATTGTTCCAGGCTCCACAGATCACTTCGGGTGAGTTTCTGCATGACGACTCCTCAACGTATGCCGTAGGCACGTTTGACCATGGAAATGGGGTGTTCGGCGGCCTCGCCGTTCTCGCCCTCGGCGTCGAGGCCGTGAGCGATGAGGCGGCCTGCCATGGGGCAATCCGACCCGAACGTGTCGGCTTCGGATTCCTTCACCCGACGCACGACAGGGCGAGCGATCTTCATGGCTTTTTCGTAGGTTTCGGACTTGATGGCGTAGGTGCCGTCGTGACCGGAGCAACGTTCGATGGCGGTGACCTCGGTGTTCGGGATCAGCTGCAGGAATTCCCGGGTTTTCATGCCGAACGCCTGCACGCGCTGGTGGCAGGCTACGTGGTAGGCGACCTTGCCGAGTGGCGTGATGAAATCCGTGCGCGCAAGACCTGCCTTGTGGCGCAGCATCAGGTATTCGAATGGGTCGAAGAAGGCCTTCTTCACGCGGGCGACTTCGGTGTCGTCAGGAAACATCAGCGGCAGCTCCTGCTTGTACATGAGCACGCAGGAAGGGATCGGCGCGATGATGTCGTAGCCGTCTTCAATCGCTTTCAAGAACACAGGCAGGTTGGCGTCTTTCAGCGACGCGACCTTTTCCAGGTCGCCGAGCTCGAGCTTCGGCATGCCGCAGCACTTGGCGTCCTTGAGAATCTTCACCGCCACGCCGTTGTGGTTGAGGACGCTCACCAGGTCCTCCACCACCTGCGGCTCGTTGTGATCGCCGTAGCAGGTGACGTAGATGGCGACTTTGCCGGTGGTGCGCTCACACGCCTTTGCTTTCAGGTCTGCGCCGATTTCGTTGGCCATGGCCTTCGATACCGGTTTGTGCGTGAACGGCGGCAGCGGAGCGTCGGGGTGGATGCCGACCAGGTTGTCGCCGAGCTTGCGCAGCGCTTTGGAGCCTGCAGCGGCATTGGCAGCCTGGGCGAGCCCCGGCAGCGACAGCGTGTCGAAGATCGGGTCGGTGCTGGTGATGATTCGGTCGCGCCACTTGGTATCGCCCTGCTGAAACTTATAGGCCTTGGCGCGCAGCATCAGGTGGGGAAAGTCCACAGCCCAGTCGTGTGGCGGCAGGTAGGGGCACTTGGTCTCAGCGCACAGATCGCACAGGTAGCACTGGTCCACCACCTTCATGTAGTCGCCTTTGTCCACACCGTCCACTTCCATGGTCTCGGATTCGTCCACCAGGTCGAACAGCGTCGGAAATGCATCGCACAAGCTCACGCAGCGCCGGCATCCATGGCAGATGTCATACACGCGCTCGAGCTCGGCGTAGAGATCTTCCTTATCGGTGAACGATGGATTCTGCCAGTCCAGCGGCTGGCGTTCCGGGGCGCTGAGGCTGCCTTCTTTCATGGCCATGGCGTTGTTCCTTCTACTCTCATGAGGGGAGGATAAAAAAGGGGCCGTGTGGCCCCTTTTTACGACCGCTCTGTGACGAGCGTTGGTCGGGGGCTTACGCCATCGCGTCCAGGGCCTTCTGGAAACGGTTGGCGTGTGACCGCTCTGCTTTGGCGAGCGTCTCGAACCAGTCGGCGATCTCGTCGAAGCCTTCGTCGCGCGCCGTCTTGGCCATACCCGGGTACATATCGGTGTACTCGTGGGTCTCGCCAGCGATGGCAGCTTTGAGGTTGTCGCTGGTGGTACCAATCGGCAGGCCGGTAGCGGGATCGCCCACGGCTTCCATGTACTCCAGGTGGCCATGCGCGTGGCCGGTTTCACCTTCGGCGGTGGAGCGGAAAACGGCGGCTACGTCGTTCTCACCCTCGACGTCTGCTTTGGCCGCGAAGTAGAGGTAGCGGCGGTTTGCCTGGGACTCGCCCGCGAAGGCGTCCTTCAGGCTCTGCAGGGTTTGGCTTTCCTTCAGATCCATGGTGATCTCCTGTTATTCGTAACTGATCAGTTAGAAGTGGGGCCCAGTATACGCACGCCCGCCGCGCTGACCATTCGAAAGTTCCAATGATGGCGATAGGCTCTGTCGATCGTTCAGCAAGCACCTGAAGTTTTCTTAAATGAAAATGATTCGCAATTAGCCCGTTGCCCGCCGAAGGTTTGCGCTCATACGCGCGCATACCCTGAGGAAAGCTTCCAGGTCTTCAGGTGGGATGCCTTCCCTGGCCAGGTCGTTGATCTCTCGGGCCACGGGCAGGAGTCTGCCTTTCATGCGCCGCGCCTTGGCCGTCAGGTGCACGCGCACACAGCGCCGGTCGATGGTGTCGCGGCGCCGCTCCACCAGACCGGCCCGTTCCATCTTGTCCAGCATGAGCACGTTGGACGACTCAGTGAGGTGCGCGGCATCCGCAAGCTCCCGCTGCGTGGTGCCGTCCTGCTCCCAGAGCGCGCGCAGCAGATACCAGAAGCCGTTGGGCAGGTCGTGGGGCGCCAGGTGCTTCTGCAGCAGGCGGTCGAAGGCCCGGTGGGTGGCGCGCGCCTGGTAGCCGAAGCTGCCGCCCGGTTCGGTCTCGTCGTTCACCCGGCGGAAGGCTCCGCGCGGTTGGTGGCAAAACCCGGCTGTGTGCCGAGGATCTTTGCCGGACCGGACAGATCCTCCTGCCAGAGCAGCGACTCCATGTAGATGTTCAAGGGCTGGTCCTGAATGGTCAGCTCATACACCGGGTCGCCCTCGTAGGAGGCGTGGTTGTGCACGGCCCAGCCAGGTGCGGAGACCATCAGGTCGCCGGCTTTCCATTCGTAGCGCTTGCCTTCCACCCGGCTGTAGCCGCGGCCACGGAAGTAGTAGTTGATGGCTGAGGACACATGACGGTGCGGTTTGTCGACGATGCCCGGCGGGCGGATGGTGATGGTGGCGAAGAAGTTGGGCGTGGTGCCGTTGAAGCGATCGGTGAGCGGGTTGTAGAGCAGGTAGAGCCGTCGGCCCTGATAGGTCTCGCCGAGTGCGGCAAGCTTGTCCAGATTGGCCTTCACGGTCTGCCAGGGCCAGTGCAGACAATTGGATGGTACGTTCGGTGGGCTGATCAACGTCTCGTAGGGCATGAGCGCTGCGCCATCTTCACCAATAGTGAACGTCTCGAGCTGCACGCCAGCGCCGGACACCGGCGCAAACTCCGGCTCGGGCGGCTCGGTCGTTGGCTCCTCCTCCACGAGGTGTACGCGCATCATCTCGAGCAGCGCTGCGTTGCTGTACGTGAGCCGCGCCTGCAAACCATTGGTGTCGTTGCAGTGCTGGTACGTGACGTAGGAGGGGATGTTGAACACATCGTAGCGTTCGTAGCCGATGGTGCGTTCATTTACCAGGCTGTGGCCACCGCCAAGGATGCAGAAGCTTACCTGCGTTGCGTTCTGGCGGGTTGGCACGGTGCGCTCACCGGGCTTGAGGACATCGAGGGTGACGCGCACGCCGGGCGTCAGACCGCGGCCCACCTCCGGCGCGGCGGGGTGCACGAACATTGTCTGGCGGCGGCCGTTGGCCGGCCGCGGCGCGTCCGCCAGGCGAGCGATCTCGGCGTCGATCATCTCGCTGGTGATGGTCACTGGCGGCCAGTCACGGGCAGGCTTGGCCTGCTGCGGGGCGGTAGCTGTGAGGGGCTTGCCGGTGGTGTCGATGAGCAGCGGCTGCGGATCGTTCATGTGGCGTCTGCTGGTGGGCGAGTTGAAATGCTTTGATATCAAAGTAATATCGGGCGCGCAACCGACGGACGAGTTCCAGCATGCTGACGTGGCCAGATGGCGGCATCACCGAAGTGCCGTATCAGATCTACACCGACCCGGATATCTACGCACAAGAGATGGCGCGCATCTTTTGCGGCGACGGCTGGGCCTATGTGGGCCTCGATGTGGAGATCCCCGAAGCTGGCGATTATCTGGTGACGAACATCGGTGACCGCAGCGTGGTGATCACCCGCGATGAGCACGGTGCGCTCAGCGGCTTTGCCAATCGCTGCGCCCACCGCGGTGTGAAGATCTGCCGGCACCGAAGGGGATCGAGCCGCATGTTCGTGTGCCCTTACCACCAGTGGTCCTACAACGCTCATGGTGAGCTGCGCGGCGTACCCTTCATTCGTGGCGTGCAGCAGCAGGGCGGTATGCCGGAGGATTTCGATCGGGCTGCCTACAACCTGCCGAGATTGCGCGTGACCTCTCGCGGCGGGGTGCTGTTCGCCACCTTCAGCGAGGCGACGCCGGACCTCGAAACTTATCTGGGTGATACCAACGCGGCCTACTTCGACCGGGTATTCGACGGCCGTGCATTGAAGGTACTTGGCTACTCCCGGCAGCTGATCCCCGGCAACTGGAAGCTGATGTTCGAGAACATCAAGGACCCCTACCACGCTTCGCTGTTGCATGTGTTTCTGGTCACCTTTGGGCTCTTTCGCGCGGACCAGCGCTCACAGGTGCGCATGGACCCCACCGGCGCGCACGGCCTGCTCATCTCCCAGCGCGGCGAGCAGAAGGAAAGCACCGCCACGCAGGATATTCGCAGCCTCAAAGAGAACTTCACGCTGCACGACCCGCGCCTGCTGGACCCCGTGAAGGAGTTTGCGGGGGACGCCACGGTGGTGATGCAGACCATCTGGCCCAACCTCATCGTGCAGCAGCAGTCGAACACACTGGCGCTGCGGCAGATACAGCCACGCGGGCCGGAAGCTTTCGAGCTCGCGTGGACGTTTTTCGGCTATGCCGATGACGACGACGCCATGACCACCCGCCGTCTTCGTCAGGCCAACCTGATGAGCAGTGCAGGTCTCGTGTCGGCGGACGACAGTGAGGTCATCAAGATGGCGCAGGACGGGGTGCGCCCCTATGCGTCGGATTATTCATCAGCAAAGGGCGTGCTGCTCATGGGTGGTCGCGGCAGGGAGGATGAAAGCCACATGGTCACCGAAGCGGCCATACGCGCCTTCTACGCGCACTACCGCGAAGTGATGGGCCTGTGACCGTGGAGCTGCAATGGCGGGTGGAACAGCTGCTTGCGCGCTACGCGCAGGTGCTGGACGACGGTCCGTTGGAAGCGTGGCCGGAGCTGTTCGCCGAGGATTGCCTGTACCAGATCATCCCGCGGGACAACTTCGATGCCGGCCTGCCGCTCGCCATCATGCGCTGCGAGAGCCGCGGCATGCTCATGGATCGCGTGCGCTCGGTGCAGGAGACCATCGTTTTCGAGCCGCGCTACCTGCGTCACCACATCACCAATGTGCGCATCCGCCAGCTTTCGGACGCGCGGTTGGAGGCGGTGTCGAACTACAGCGTCATCGAGGTGTTGCCTGACAGCCTTCCGCATATTCTCAGCGTCGGCCGCTATCTGGACGTGCTGGAGGATGGCGACGGTGGGCTGCGCTTCCTGGAGAAACGGGTGGTGTACGACTCCGTTCTGGTGCCAAACTCCATCATCTACCCGCTCTGAGTGCCGCGCCGTGAGAACCGCTGCCATGTTCTGTCTGCTTTGCCTGACTGGTCTGTTGGGTGCCTGCGCCGGTCAGCCGCGTGTGGACGCCTACCTGGTGGACCTGACGCCTGCCGAGTCGACGGCCCTGGAGCAGCGGCTCAAGGTCAAGATCCGGCTGCAGAATGCCGGTGAGCGCGCTGTGCAGGCCAAAGGCCTGGATGTGC
Organism: Gammaproteobacteria bacterium; assembly: GCA_030432795.1. Classification (GTDB taxonomy): domain Bacteria; phylum Pseudomonadota; class Gammaproteobacteria; order Pseudomonadales; family Azotimanducaceae; genus SYFY01. The sequence continues at coordinate 2,151 of JAUILW010000097.1, read as the reverse complement.
GCCTCGACGTTAACGGTCAGCGTTTCGCCACCGGTGTGAGCAGCAGCGCGTTTACGGTTCTACCGCTCGAGGAAACCACCACTGAGGTGACGCTGAGCATCAGCATTGTCAGCATGATTCGTCAGGTGCTGAACCTGGCGCAGACGCAAACGGTGCGTTACACATTGCGGGGCACCGTGCACGGCGAAGGGATTCGCAACTACCGCTTCCGCAAGGATGGGCAGTTCTCGCCTCAGAGCATGGACACTATCCGCCAACTCGCGCCCGGCTGAGCCCGTGGCTTTCGAGGAGGCACGCGCCGAGTTCGGCCGGCTGGTGCGCCTGGCCGCACCCATCATCCTGGCGCAGCTGTCGCAGATGGGGCAGGGCGTTGCGGACGCTGTGATGGCTGGACGGGTGAGCGCTGCCGATCTCGCCGGGGTCACTCTCGGCGGCAATGTCTACTGGCCGGCGATGATGCTCATCTCCGGCATGATCATGGCGGTGACCCCCACCGTATCGCAGATGCACGGCGCCGGCCGACAAGCACAAGCTGGTGAGGCGGTCCGTCAGGCGCTGTGGATCGCCGTTGCGGGCGGGTTGCTGCTGGTGCTCTTGATGAACAACCTCGAGCCGTTCTACCACTGGGCGGGCGTGGATGCGCGTGCGATACCTATTGCCGTGGGTTATCTGCACGCACTGTCGTTCAGCGTCGTGCAGCTGATGATGTTCTTCGCGCTGCGCTATCTGTGCGAGGGCATGTCGTGGACAAAGCCGGCGATGGTGATCGCCATGTCGGCGCTGATCGCCAAGATTTTTCTCAACAACCTGTTCATCTACGGCGGCGCTCTTGGGCCCTTTACGGTGCCGGCCATGGGCGGCGTCGGCTGCGGCTGGGCGAGCGCCGTGGTCATCAATCTGCAGCTTCTGGCCATGGCGGTGGTGGTTGCCGCGCCGCGCATTCGCCCGGCCGGGCTCTACGCGCGCTTCAGCCTGCCCGACTGGGAGCGCATCGGCCGACTGGTGCGCCTGGGCTTTCCCATCGGCGTTACCACCTCACTCGAGATGTCGTTGTTTTCCCTTGTGACCATCATGATCGGCACCATCAGCGTCGAAGCGGTAGCAGCGCATCAGATTGCCATGAACGTGGGAGGGCTTGCGTTCACGGTGCCGCTGGCACTAGGGATGGGAGCGGCGATTCGTGTCGGCTACAACGTCGGTGCGGACGATCTGGACGGCGCCCGTCGCAGCGCCTGGGTGGCGGTGGTGGCCGCGGCGCTATTCTCCACGCTCGCCGCCGCCGCGGTGTTCTTCGGCCGTGAGCACATCGCTGGGTTGTACACCCGTGAGCTGGAAGTGCTCACACTCAGCGCCGGGCTCATGCTGTACGTGGCCTTCTTTCAGCTCTTCGATGCAACGCAGACCGCCGCCATTGGCTCGCTGCGCGGCTTCAAGGACACCCGCGCGCCGGCACTCGTGGCGGTGGGTGCCTACTGGCTCGTCGGTTTTCCGGTGGCGGCGGTGCTCGGTTTCGGTCTGCTTGGTCTGCCGTCGTTCGGTCTGGACGGCTTCTGGTCGGGACTGACCCTGGGTCTGGCTGTGGCTGCGTGTGCGCTTCTGTTGCGGCTGCGCTGGCTCGCCAGTCGCTTTGAACGGGTGCGTGAGTTCGCCAACCGCTGATGGCGTGGGTCGCCTTCACGATCGCCGCGGCGTTCTTTCAGAACGTGCGCTCTCTGCTGCAGAAACGCCTCACAGGTACGCTGTCGGTGCTCGGCGCAACCTACATTCGCTTTATCGGCGCCCTGCCGTTTGCGCTGCTCTACGTGGCCGGAGTGACACTGTTCTGGCACGACGGGTCATTGCCCGGGGTGAACCGTGCATTCTTCCTCTACTGCGTGACGGGTGCGGTGGCGCAGATCGGCGCCACGTTCTTTCTGCTGGCGGCGTTCCGCGGCCGCAACTTCGGTGGTGCCACGGCGCTTTCGAAAACGGAAACGCTGCAAGCGGCGCTGTATGGGTTCGTGCTGCTCGGCGACGAGGTGACTGGACCCTTGTTGCTGGCGCTGCCTCTCAGTCTGGCAGGCGTGTTCCTGCTCGGTGGGTTGCGCCTGGATCGCAGTGCCTGGCTCGGTCTGCTCGCTGGTGCTGCGTTTGCGGTGGCAACGGTCGCCT
>JAUILW010000096.1 GCA_030432795.1 Gammaproteobacteria bacterium | reverse complement strand
GATGACGATGCGGTTTTCGAACATGGCGCCACGCTCTACAGCGTCTGTGTTGCCTGCCACCAGATTCATGCGCCGGGGCTGTGACCGACACTTCGTTGAAAGAAAAAGCGCAGCTGCAGTTCGGCACCGGGCTGGCGCTGCTGGTGGCCGCGCTCCTCGGTGCCACGGTGATTGTGCCGGCAGAAACCGGCTATGACCCGTTCGGCAGCGGTGCGGCCCTCGGCGTTGTCAAAGGCGTCGACCCGGCGGTGCACAGCGTGTATTCAGCCGCCCCGGTGCAGGATCAGGTGCGATTCACCCTCGATCCGTTCCAGTCGGTAGAGTACAAGTATCGCCTCGACGCAGGCGACACCTTGGTCTACGGCTGGCATGCAACCGCTCCGGTGGTCTTCGAGATGCACGGCGAACTCGATGGCGCGCCGGCCGGTGCGTCGGAGCGTTATCATATCGGCCGCAGGGCGGAGGCCAGCGGGCGGTTCGCCGCGCCGGCTGCCGGAGTGCACGGCTGGTACTGGCAGAACCGCGGCTTCGAGACGGTGGAGGTGTCGCTTACGGCATCGGGATTCATGGCCAGCGCCCGGTTGTACGATCGCAGCGGCGTGCGTGAGGTATCACTTTCGGGAGGGTAGGCTGCATGGCAGAGAGCAACTTTTCACATCTGCGCGAGCGTGCCTCGCAAGTGGCCGGCAAGTCTGGCGGCCGGCGTAAGCGTATCCCCATCGATGTGCAGCTAGACCCCTACGAGCTGCCACTGGATGAGATCAACGTTGCCAACCCTGAGATTTACCGCCACGACGTGTGGGGCCGCTACTTCAAGCGGTTGCGTGATGAAGCGCCGGTGCACTACTGCGCCGACAGTCAGTACGGTGCCTACTGGTCGGTGACCCGATTCGACGACATCATGCAGGTCGACAAACGGCACGACGTTTTTTCATCCGACTTCAGCCTCGGCGGCGTCACCATTCAGGGGCGGCCATCCTCCACCGGCGAGTTGCCGATGTTCATCCAGATGGACCCGCCGCTGCACGATGTGCAGCGCAAAGCGGTGGCGCCCATGTTTACCCAGCGTTCGCTGGCCGAGCTCGAAAAGCTGATTCGCCAGCGGGCCGGCAGCATTCTCGACGCGTTGCCGGTGGGTGAGACGTTTGATTGGGTGCCGAACGTATCGGTTGAACTCACGAGCCAGATGCTGGCCACACTCTTCGACGTGCCGCAGGAAGACCGGTTGAAGCTGATCGGCTGGTCGAACACGGTGAGCAATGCAGACAACCCGGAATACGTCAGCGACGCCGCGCAATTCTGGGAAGCGCTCGCCGAGTGTGGTGACTACTTCCATGCGCTGTGGAAGAAAAAGCGCGCGGAACCCGCGCACTTCGATCTGCTGTCGATGCTTTGCCACGGTGCCGCGACCCGCGACATGGATCAGCGTCAGCTTCTCGGCAACGTCATCCTGTTGATGGTGGGCGGCAACGACACCACGCGAAACTCCATCAGCGGCGGGCTCGCCGCCTTGAACGAGTTTCCTGCCGAGTACGACAAGCTCAAGGCGAACCCGGCGCTTGTTATGAGCATGGTGCCGGAGATCATCCGCTGGCAGACGCCGCTCGTGCATATGCGCCGCACGGCGCTCGACGACGTCACCTTCCGCGGGTGCGAGATCCGCAAACACGACACGGTGGTGATGTGGTACATCTCCGGCAACCGCGATGAGCGCGCCATCAAGGATCCCGATCAGTTCATCATCGACCGCGCGAACCCGCGCCTGCACCTGAGCTTCGGTTTCGGCATACATCGATGCCTCGGCAACCGGCTGGCGGAGATGCAGCTTCGTGTTCTGTGGGAAGAAATTCTGCGCCGCTTCGATCACATTGAAACGGTGGGACCACCTGAGCGTCAGAGCTCGCCTCTGTTCCGCGCCATTCAGAGCCTGCCGGTGCGCATCACAGCCCGATCTGCCTGACCGCCGCCAGCTCGCGGGCGAACATCTCCGGTTCGTCGAGGAACGGTGTGTGCGCGCTGTTCTCGAAAAACACCAGGCGTTTGTGCGGTGCTTCGAGCTCGTGCCAGAAGAAGTCTTCGGCGAGCACGCTGGGGGTCTGCCAGTCGTGGCGGCCGAGCAGAAAGATCACCGGCACCTGAAACGACCCGCCGCCGGTGCGCACGTCGTAGCGTTCGATGGTCTGGTACAGCGGCGCCCATAATTCCGCAAGATCCCGGAAAAAGAACGTTGCCTCGACCAGGCTGTAGTCCGGCGAGCGGAACAGGTGTGCCGCAAGCTCGCGGTAGGTGCGAGGCCCATAACGATGGCTCAAGCCAACGCCGTAGGTGGTCTGCCAGTAACGCAGCGTTTCCATTGCCTGTATGGGCAGGCTGCCGTCGGCGCGAGGGTAGGGGGCGAGGGCTTCCAGTTCGGCGACGGCTTCGGTGTGCTGCATGCGCTCCGCCAGATGCAGTGTGTGGGCGTATCCCGTTCGTTCATTTGTTGGAATGTCTACCACCATGCCGGTGGCGATGTAGGCGCTGAACCAGTCGGGTTTTTCGCGCGCCAGGTCGCTGCCGAGCATGGTGCCCCAGGAATGACCGAGCAGGTAGATGCGCTCCTGACCGGTGAAGGTCCGCGCCCAGCCGGCCACCGCCACAGCGTCGGCCAGCATTTCGGTGTAGGAGGGAGGCGGCACGGTTTGCGAGAAATACGTCTTGCCGCTGGCGCGCTGGTCCCACTGCACCACGTTGAAATGCTGCTCCCAGGCGTTCTGGTAGGCCGGCCCCATAGCCATCATCGGTGCGCCGGGTCCGCCGTGCAGAAACATCAGCGTTGGGTTGTCACGATTGGTGCCACGCACCTGCACCCACTGGCGCGTGTCGTTCACGTCGATCTCGCGCAGCGTGTCGTAGCCGACTTCACCATCGATGGGGGTGCGCAGGCGTTGCGTGTACTCCTGCGCCGCCTGGTGGCCGGCCCACAGCAGCGCGGCCAGCAGCACGAAGGCGATCAGGAGCTTCTTTGCCATCCTTGGTCCATCCCTGGCGGCGGTGGGTCAGTAGGACTTGGGCAGGTCGAGCACGTTCTCGGCGAGAAACGACAGAATCATCTGCTCAGACACGGGCGCGATGCGGGCGATCATCGACTCCCGTAGCAGTCGCTCGATCTGGTACTCCTTGGCATAGCCCATGCCGCCGTGGGTGAGCATTGCCTGCGTGCAGGCCTGGAAACCTGCCTTGCCGCCGAGAAACTTGGCGGCGTTGGCTTCCGCGCCACAGGGCAGACCCTGATCGTAGAGGCTGGCGGCGCGCATCGCGAGCCAGTAGGCGCTTTCGAGGTACGCCCAGCATTCGGCCAGCGGGTGCTGGATGCCCTGGTTCTGACCGATGGGGCGGCCGAACACCACGCGTTCGCCTGCGTAGCGGGCAGCGCGGCGCAGGGCGTCCTGGCCGAGGCCCACTGCTTCAGCGCCGATGAGGATGCGCTCCGGGTTCAGGCTGTGCAGCAGATAGCTGAAACCTTTACCTTCCTCGCCGATTCGGTCTTCCTCCGGCACGAAAAGGTTGTCGATGAACGTGGCGTTGGAATCGACCGCGGCGCGACCCATTTTCGGGATGCGCTGCACCTCCACCGAGGAGCGGTCCAGGTCGGTGAAGAACAGGGTCAGGCCGTCTGTGCGTTTCTTTGCGTCTTCCTTGCGTACCGTGCGAGCCAGCAGCATGATCTTCTGCGCGTGCTGGGCGGTGGAGGTCCAGATCTTGCGCCCGTTGATCCGGTAGCCGCCGTCCACCTTCTCGGCGAACGTTTCGATACTGGTGGTGTCGAGCCCAGCGTTGGGTTCGGTAACGCCGAAACACACCTTGTGCCGGCCGTCGATGATCGGCGGCAGCATGCGCTGCTTCTGCTCCTCGGTGCCGAAAACGACGATGGGATGTGGCCCGAACAGGTTGATGTGGATGCTCGATGCTGCCGCCTGACCACCACCGCCCTTGGCGACGGTGTTCATCATCACCGCGGCCTCGGTCACTCCCTGGGCGCTGCCACCATAGGCTTCCGGCATGGTAATGCCCAGCCATCCCCCGGCTGCCATGGCGGCGACGAACTCCTCGGGGAAGCGCGCCTGGGCATCGCAGGCGCTCCAGTAGGCGTCGTCGAACTGCGCGCAGACTTTGCCGACGTTGTCGGCAATGGCGTGGTGTGCTTCAGACAGGGTGATATCCATCAGCGGGTAAGCTCCATTCGTATGCCGGCCAGGGTGATCGTCGTGCCTTCACAAGGAAGCCCACGAGACTGGGCGGCGCGCAGGATCGCGTCGCGATCATTGCAGCGCACGACGATGCCGCCGAGCCCCTCCGGGCGTCCGTCATCGCAGGTGGTGAAGCGTACATCAGCGTTGGCGAGCGGCAGCGTGAGACCGTCGGAGAGTGGGACTTCAGCAATTTCGCTCCAGCGGCGCGCCACCCGCTCCGGATCGTCGGCCTGGATCACCGCCGCGACGATGGCGGCCACACGCTGCGTGCGCTTGTGTGTCTGCCAGTCGTGCCCTGCGGGCTCCCACGGTCCGTCTTCGTCGTGCGCACCTTCTCCCAGCACCTCGTCGATCTCGAAGAAGGAACCGCCGGTGTCCTTCGGATGCAGCTGCATGTTGCGAAAGTGTGGCGTTTCGAACGCGTGCACCACACGCACGCCGAGTGCGGCAACACGGGCCTTGCGCGGCGCGTGATCGTCGCATTGGGTGATGACCATATAGCCACCGTCGCCGCCACGCCGTTCCAGATAGCGCCCTGCGGTGGTGCCGTCCCGCGTGGGGGCCACCACCTCCAGCACCTGATTGCCGATGGGGAAGAGCGCGTTGTGCAGGCCGAACGTTGCGACCCCAGGGTCTCGGTAACACACCTCGACGCCGAGCACCTCGCAGATGTCCCGTTCAACCGCCGGCAGATCGGTGCTCACCAGCGCGATCTGCCGTAGCCGCAACCACATACCGGCTCAGCCCTGCAGGCTTGCGAAGTTTTTGCCTTCCGCCACCAGCTTCTCCAGCAATGGTGCGGGCTTCCACTTGGCTTCGCCGTACTCTTCACCAAATCGCTTGATGTCGGCGAGGATGTTGTCGAGACCCTGCTGGTCGGCCCAGAACATTGGCCCGCCCACGGTTGCCGGGAAGCCGTAGCCGTTGATGTAGACGATGTCGATGTCGCAGGGCCGCAGCGCAATGCCTTCCTCGAGGATACGGGCGCCTTCGTTGATCAGCGGGTACAGGCAACGCTTGAGCACTTCCTCGTCGCTGATCGCTCGTCGGCTCATGCCGAGCTCGGTTGAGGTCTGCTCGACGATCTCCACCACTTCCGGGTCCGGCTGGCCGGCGCGGCTGCCTTCCGGGTAGATGTAGTAGCCGCGATTGTTCTTCTGCCCGAAGCGTTCCAGCTCGCAGAGCTTGTCAGCCACACGGGCGGTGATGGGTACGTCTTCCGGCTTCATACCGGCGAGCTTACGCGCCCGCCAGCCGAGGTCGAGGCCCACCAGGTCGGCCATCTGGAATGGCCCCATGGGCATGCCGAAGCCCTGAATGACGCTGTCCACCTGGTATGGCGTGGCGCCCTGCAGAATGATCTCACCGGCCTGGCCGGTGTAGCCCGCCAGCATTCGGTTACCGATGAAGCCTGGCGCATTGCCGGACAGTACGGCGATCTTCGACAGCCGTTTGCCGAGCTGCATGGCGGTGGCGATGGTGGACTTCGAAGACTTCGCACCGCGCACCACTTCCAGCAGACGCATGATGTTCGCCGGGCTGAAGAAGTGCATGCCGCACACCAGCTCGGGCCGGGAGGTGGCGTCGGCCATCTTGTCGACGTCGAGGCCCGAGGTGTTGCTGGCAAGCATGGCACCGGGCTTGGCGATGGCGTCGAGTTTCTTGAAGGTTTCCACCTTCACATCGATGTTTTCGTAGATTGCCTCGATGATGATGTCCGCCTGGCCGAGGTCTTCGTGCTTTGTGGTGCCTGTGATGAGCGCCATGCGCTTGTCGACATCGGCCTCGCTCATGCGGCCGCGGCTCGCCTGGATATCGTAATTGCGCTTGATCACCCCGAGGCCGCGCTTCAGCGCTTCCTCATCCATTTCCAGCACCGTCACGGGAATGCCGGCGTTGGCGAAACACATGGTGATGCCGCCACCCATGGTGCCGCAACCCACCACCCCGGCGGTCTGAATGTCGTGCAGCTCGGTGTCGCGCGGGATGTCCGGGATCTTCGCCACCTCGCGCTCGGCGAAGAAGATATGGATCATTGCCTGCCGCTGCGGGTGGTTCAGGCACTTCACAAAGCGGTCCCGTTCCACCGCCATGCCGGCGTCGAAGTCGTCGGAATTCACCGCCGCTTCCACGCACTGGATGATCATCTCCGGCGCGAACTGGCCGCGCATGCGCTGTGCCGCGAGCTTACGGGCAGCGGTGAAGATCTCGTCGCGGCCGCGATCCGCCTCGACCTTGTCGGTGAGATCCCGCACTTTGCGGTTGCCTGCGCCTTCCTTGACCAGGTTCTGCGCGTAGGCGATGCCGCCCTCGACGATGTCGCCCTCGATGATCTCATCGACGATACCCAGCGCCTTCGCCTGCGGGCCGGGGCAGGGCTCGCCGGTGAGGATGAACTGCAGGGCTTTCTCGGCACCGATCAGGCGTGGCAGCCGCTGGGTACCGCCCGCGCCTGGCAGCAGGCCGAGCTTTACTTCCGGCAAACCGACGGGCGCGCTGGGCGCTGCGACGCGGTAGCCGCAGCACAGGGCAACTTCGAGGCCGCCGCCGAACGCCGTGCCGTTGATGGCGGCGACGATGGGTTTGGAGCTGTTCTCCATGAGTTCCAGGCACTCCCCCAGGCTCGGGCCTTTGGCCTCGCCGCCGAACTCGGAGATGTCGGCGCCGGCGATGAAGGCGCGCCCGGCACCGGTGAGCACGATGGCTTCGATGGCGTCATCGGCCAGCGCTTTCTTCACGCCTTCGTCGAGGCCCGCGCGCACGCCGCTGGACAGCGGATTGACGGGTGGATTGTCGATGGTAAGGAGCGCGACGTTTCCTCGCGCCTCGTAGTGCACGGTGCCTTTCATGGGTTCCCCTCGATGGTTTGAATCGTTATGCCCCGAGTTTACCCGCTCACGCGCTGGCCGCGGAAGTAAACGACCTGGACCGCGGTATCGGCAACAGCCGCCGGCTCGGTTTCGAACGGGTTGCGGTCCAGCACGATGAGGTCTGCGGACTTGCCCACGCGCACGGAGCCGGTGACGTCCCCCAGGCGTAAGCCGTCTGCACCTGCCTGGGTGAAGATGTGCAGCGCTTCGGCCATGCTGATCGCCTGTTCCGGCCACAACGTGCCTGGGGTCTGCCGACGCGGGTCGGCGCGGGTTACCAGGGCGCTGATGCCCATCCACGGGTTGGCGCTGGGTACGGCTGACGGCCAGTCGGAACCGGCGACGATCATCGCCCCGGCATCGAGCAGGTCGCGTGCCGGCCAGTAACGCTCGCCGCGGTTCTGACCGACGGCGTTCACCACGCTCTCGATGATCGGCGAGGGGTGCCACAGGTAGGGCGAGAAATCCGCCACGGCGCCCAGCTCGGCGAAGCGCGGGATATCCTCCGGGTCGATGTAGCCGGCGTGGGCCAGCTCATGCCGCAGGCCGGAATCGCCGTTGGTGCGTCGTGCCTCGGCGATGGCATCGAGTGCTGCGCGCACGCTGCGATCGCCGGCCACGTGCATCTTCACGGTAAAACCCCGGCGATCGAGCTCCACCAGGTCGGCGGTGAGCTGTGCCTCGGTCAGGTGCATAGCGCCGCCATCGAACTCCTCGCCGTGTGCATCATCGGCGGTGTACGGCGCCAGCATGGCGGCGGTACGCGCCACCGTCGGCACGCCGTCGAGGAACAGTTTCACGAAGCTGGTGTGCACGTTGTCGGTGCGGTGCCGGTCACGCTCCGCCTCCAGGGCCGCATAATCCAGGGCACCTTGGCGCTGGCCGTAGGTCGTGCGCTGGCACACGGCGATATGCATGGTCAGTCGCCCGGCGCGGTCTAAGGCGCTGAAGGCCATGCCGGCTGGCCGGAAGGCGCCGGCGTCTTTCATGCCGGTGATGCCGAAGCCGCGGGCTATCTGCACAGATTTCGCGGCGGCGGCGATGTATTGCTCGTCCGTGGGCTCCGGCACTACGGTGTCCAGGCGACGAATGGCGGTTTCCAGCAGCACGCCGTTCGGCGCGCCGAGGGCATCGCGCACGATGTAGCCACCCTCCGGATCTGGTGTGTCGGAATCAATGCCCGCCAGCGCCAGTGCGCGGCTGTTCACCCAGCCGTTGTGGCCGGAATCGTCCGCGAGATAAATGGCGTGGGTGTCGGAGATGGCATCCAGAAACTCCCGCGGTGACGCCAGGTCGTGCTTCTCGAAGAAGCTCGAATCCCACTGGCCGCCGCGGATCCAGGCAGCCTCCGGTTGCGCAGCCACGCATGCCGCAAGCGCCGAGCGGATCTGGTCCGGTCCGGCAGTGAAGGGAAACTGGCACTCGTACAGCGTCTTCACACCGCCCCAGACCGGGTGGATGTGCAGGTCGTTGATGCCCGGCATCGCAAAACGTCCGGCGAGATCGACCGTATCTGTGTGCTCGCCGATGTAGGCCGCGATCTCTTCGCTGGTGCCCACGGCGATGTAGCGCCCATCGCGAATCGCTGCGGCTTCGGCCCACGGTTGGTCGGGCTCTACGGTGTAGATGCGCCCGCCCGTGAGCACGGTGTCTGCGGGTGGTTCAGCCGGTTCGGGGGTGCAGGCGACGATGAGGAGGGCGAGGACGAGGATGGTGGAGCGCATGGAAAGTTACCTGGAATTTACGTGGGCAACCCTATAGTGCAGTGTCGATCGCTGGCAAGATGGCGCCCACGCAACGGCTGCGATGCAGCTTGGAGGCACCATGAAGCGATGGATCATATTTACGTTACTGATGGGATTGGGCATGGCGGTACAGGCGGAAACCAACGGCAGAACGATCATCGTTCAGGGGCAGGGTACGGTTGCCTATCAGCCGGATCGGGCGGCGGTGGCGCTGTCCATTGCCGCGAGAAGCAAGGATCTGGGTGCTGCACAGAAAAGCGCAGCGGATGTGGCCGCGCGGGTGCTCAAGCTCGCCGACAAGCTCGGGATCGAACGGCGTCGGGTAGACACCACCGCGGCCACGGTGCGCCCCGAGTACCGCTGGAACCGCGAAGAGGAGCAGCAGGAGCTGGTGGGTTATGTCGCCGAGCGACAGATGGATGTAGAGCTCGAGGACCTCTCCCGGCTCGGTGACCTCGTCGAGGGCGCGGTGACAGCCGGCGTCAATCAGGTGTCGTCGCCGAGTCTGTACAGCAGCCGGGAGCGCGACATCTACCGTGAGGCCCTGGCGGCGGCGGCGGAAGATGCCCGGCGCAACGCGCAGGCACTAGCCGGAGCGCTTGGCGCCACGGTGGGCGAGGTGGTCAGCATTACCACCAGCAGCGGCAACACGCCGACGCCGATGCCCGGCGTGCGTATGGCAATGGCCGCCGAGTCGGATGCGGTGCAGACGTACAACGCTGGTGAGCGCAGCCATCGCACGCAGGTGCAGGTGGTATTTGCGCTGCAGTAGCGCGTGAACTGCGCACGGCCGGCGTTGGTAATGCCTGTGCCTGCCCGCTAGCATATCCCG
>JAUILW010000766.1 GCA_030432795.1 Gammaproteobacteria bacterium | reverse complement strand
GGGTCCTTTTTACCGTAGTCCATGTGCCCATAGACACGCTGGCCATCAATCTCCTGCACGTGTTCGGTGAAGAACTCAGCGATGTCTTCGTACGCCGACCAGTTCACCGGCACGCCGAGCTCATAGCCGTAGATTTCGCGGAATGCGTTTTTCAGATCCTCGCGCTGAAACCAGTCCTGGCGAAACCAATACAGGTTGGCGAACTGCTGATCCGGCAGCTGGTACACCTTGCCATCCGGACCGGTGGTGAAGCTGAGGCCGATGAAATCGTCCAGGTCCAGGGTGGGCGATGTGACATCAGCGCCCTCGCCAGCGATGAAGTCTGATAATGGCACCACGTAGCCGTAGCGGGAATGGGTGCCGATGAGATCGGAATCGTTCACGTAGGCGTCGTAGACGTTTTCACCGGACTGCATCTGCGTCTGCAGCTTCTCAATGACATCGCCTTCCTGGATGAGGTCATGCACCACCCGAATGCCGGTGATGTCGTAGAAAGCCTGCGCAAGGGTGGTGGCTTCATACTCATGCGTGGTGAGCGTTTCCGACACCACGTTGATGGTCATACCGCGAAACGGCTGGCTGGCCTGGGAAAACCAGGCGAGCTCATCAAGCTGGGCCTGCCGGTCGAGGCTCGATGGCTGGAACTCGTCATCCACCCAACTTTCCGCATTGGCGGCAAGCGCGGTTGCATCCACCACCACCGCTGCTTGTTCTTCGCTGTCGCCACATGCCGCCAGGCAGGCTGCAATCAGCATCACCGTCATCGATCGCTTCATGGTTATCCCCGTCAACCTCGCGCCATGATGCCAACGCCCAGGCCAAGCGCAAGGCCGCTGGCCCAGATAACCGGCAAATCGGTGAGTGCGAGCCAGCCCAGATGCGCGAATCCGGCGACCAGCAGGGATATGAAGAGCCGATCGCCCCGCGTTGTGGGCATCGGTAGAAAGCCACGACGCTGCACCGTTGGTCGTCGCAGCTCGATAATCGTCATCACGCACAGCATCACGCCGATGGCGATGAAAAATGCCATCGTCGGCGCCGTCCACATCATCCAGGCCATGGCTACACCCTCCCCAGCGCGAAGCCGCGCACGAGAGAGCGACGCACGAACCAGACCACCAGCGCACCTGGAATCACGGTGAGCACGCCGGCCGCCGCCAACACACCCCAGTCGAGCCCGGAAGCGCTGACCGTGCGCGTCATCACCACCGCGATGGGTTTGGTCTCGCTGCCTGTGAGGGTGCGCGCCAGCAGCAGCTCCACCCAGCTGAACATGAAGCAGAAAAACACCGTCACCCCAAGGCCGCCACGAATGATTGGCAGAAAGATGCGGAAGAAGAAGAAACCGAACCGGTGCCCGTCCAGCCGCGCCATCTCGTCCACCGTTCTGGGCACCGAGGACATGAACCCTTCCAGGATCCACACCGCAAGCGGCACGGTGAACAGGCAGTGCGCCAGCGCCACCGCCAGCGGTGTGTCGAACAGGCCGATCGACGAGTAGAGCTGAAAGAACGGCAGCAGAAACACCGCCGGGGGCGCCATGCGGTTGGTCAGCAACCAGAAGAACAACTGCCGGTCACCAAGGAAGCGGTAGCGGGAAAACGCGTAGGCCGCCGGGATGGCCACCGCCATGGAGATCAGCGTGTTGAGCGCAACGTACGTGAGGGAATTGGCGAATCCCTGGTACCACACCGGATTTGAAAAAATTTCCGCGAAATTGGCGAGCGTTGGCGCCGCTGGCACGACCTCGAAGCGTCCGACGATATCCTCATTGCGCCGCAGCGCCATGGACAGCAGCCAGTACAACGGCAGCA
>JAUILW010000765.1 GCA_030432795.1 Gammaproteobacteria bacterium | reverse complement strand
AACCCGGGGCGAAACTGGAGCTTTACCAAAGGCATAGGCCTATGCCTTCATGATGTACGCGAGCGCATAGTAGGGGGGACGGTTTTCGTGGCTGGCGCCGCTGCCAGTTGCAGCGGTCGTGCCGCTAAATGTATGCGAGTGGGCGCCAGCCGGACCAGTGCTCAGGTTGGCCCCAGTCGGCCCCGCCGCCTCAATGGCCGGGTATCCATCTTGCCCAAAGCCGTCGGGAAGCGAGTGCGTGTGATCACCAATGGTGCTCGTGGTGCCGCTGAACGTGTGCGTGTGGCTTGGAATCTGAGACGTGGACAGGGTTACGCTGTCCGCGCCGCCAGTAGCTCCGACCGCGTAGCTGCTGCCTGCTCCAACCACAAAGCGGTCACGCAGGTCAGGAGTGCCGTTGCTGCCGTCACAGAGAAACCACCCGGACGGAATGGACCCGGTGGACCCGGACCACAGGATGATCCCGCCAGACGGAACGTAATGCGTGGAGGCGGTGTTCAGGTTGGACGTCGTTGCCGTGAGGCCGTCCAAGATGTTCAACTCGGCCGTGCTGGCCGTAACGCCGTCCAGCGTGTTCAGCTCCGTCGCAGTCGCCGTCACCCCAAGGCTGGCCAGAGCCGTGTTGCCGCTCTCTGCAACCCACGTGGACCCGTTGCCTACGATGAAGTTGCCGTCGGTCTTGGCCAGCGCGCCGATTGCCGCGAGGTCAGCGTCATAGCCCTGAACGGTCGAGCCGATATCGCCGCTGTACAGGACGTCCTTGAGTTTGTCCGTGAGCTGAACAACCGAAGCACCAGAACCGGCGCCGTCCGCATAGAGCTGCGCGACCTCGCCAGCCGGAACGCTGACCGTGGATCCCGAGCCCTGCGACATGGTCACAGTCTGATTGGTCGTGTTATAGATCGTATAGATCCGCTGGATGTTGTTGGGGCTGATCGTCACCGTGCAGGTGCCGCCCGGAGTTCCGGTGAACTTGATCAGACTGTAGTGGCCCTCGGACAGAGCGCCGGAGGTAGACGTCGTCAGCGTGTACGTCGTCCCAGTCAGGGCAATCGAGCCCACCTGACTGGTCAGGCGGTCCACGATGTCCATGTTGTCGTTGACCGTGTTACCCCAAGTACCGACCTGCTCGCCACTGGCGGGCTTCTCGATTGCAAGGTTGGACGTATATGAACTGGGCATTCGCCCCTCCTATGGCCTCCAGCCGCACAGGCGCTCGCCGAGCGTGTTGTGCAGCACTATCTGCTCCACCGTGCCTTGGGTCAACACGTCTTGCGTGGACGGGCGGAGCGGGGCCGCCCAGTCACACGAGTTACTACGGGTCTCGCATCCAGCGACCAAGAGCACGACGCATATCATCGTCGCTAAGCTTGCGAACTTCATCCTGTACCTCGTGCGCCTCTTTCATCACGTCAAGCCGCCGCTGAGACTCCTCGTACTCGGCAGCCTTTTTCCCCTCGCGTCGGCCCACGAACCATGCTCCGAGGACCGCCATCAAAAATCCGCCAATGGCATACAGCCAGAGTTTGATCCGGATCATCGGTCCCCCATCGCCCATTTCTTCAGGCGCTCGCGCATGATCCAGACAGCAGCCAGCCCCACGACAGCCGCGCAGACCAAGGCGATGATCTGAGCCTGACCGTCGAGTGCCGCGACAGCCGTCACGCCGCCAGTCGCAGCCGCAACGGCCTGAGCAGCGGAGGCCTGCACGGTCGTGGACTGCGCCGGGGTGGATCGGGGCTCTTTGACGCGGCGGACGCCCAGCAGGCGGGAGATCGGGTACTCAGCCTTGCTGACCTTGTCGCCTTGGTTGCCGCC
>JAUILW010000095.1 GCA_030432795.1 Gammaproteobacteria bacterium | reverse complement strand
CTTGACATTGTTGTGGCCATGCACGGCATCGATACCAAAGAGGATAGGCACACCTAGTGCCGATTCTCCCTCCATCATCGCCGCCCAGTAGGCATCGTTCATCGCCACCCAATCCGCCGGTGTGTTGGCGCCGGGATGCGATCCACCGCCCGACAGCACCGCACCCAGCCGGTACGCACGAGCGTCATCAGGCGTGGCCCACATACGCTCAGCCATGGTCATCTGCCCCACCTTGTCCGCAAGGGACATGGCGGCAAGCGTGCGTTCGACGAAATCTCGCTCCGAACCAGAAGCAGACATCAGGGCTCCTCCGTTTCCACAAAAAAAGGCAAATTGGCGTGTGCTACGCCACCGTTTGAATCCTTTGCATAGACGAACAGGCGATACGCACCGGGGCCTTCCGGTGCCGTGAGCATCACCTGCTTTCCTGCCGTCGATTGCAGCATGTGCGAGCGATCCGCGGGCACTTCTTCCGCATCACCGCCACCCTGCATGGCGGTACTCTCCTCCAGCACGACCCAGCGCAGCGCATCGCTTTCGAGGTCGCCGATAACCGCATTCGCCTCGTAGGTGCGACCCGCGACGAGACGGACACCGGACGCTGCGTCCTTGCCGTCCAGCAGCAATGACGCAACCGATGCAACAGGATTCTCCACAATGGAGCCGGTCCAGAAACGCTGGAGCACATCGACCGCCTCCGTCCGGTGGCCGTCCACAAACACGCCATACCAGGTGGGCGTACGTTCCTGTTTCTGTCCCCAGAGAAAGACGTAGCTGCCGATCAGCCGAGTGCCGAGCTGTGGCAACACCTCAGTGGCGCCTCGGTGATACGCGGCGGCCTTCTGGGTACTCGTCAGCTCGATGGGTGCTCCCCAGGGTGTTTTGGGTACTTCCCAGTGACCGATGGTGCCCCACTCCGTGACCATGATCGGCTTGTCAATGCCCGTCGTTTCGAGACGCTGTGGAAGATCGAACAGCCCGCCATAGGTCTGCACGCTTATGAAGTCGATGTCAGGTGCGCGCTCGGCGATGTCACGCGCGAGCGACTCACTGATGTCGGCGGTAGTCGTCGTTGTGGGGTGGTGGGGGTCAAGCGCATGGATCATGCGCGAGATATCATTCACCGCGTCGTACACGCGCGGATCGGTGTAGTCGTAATTGAGCTCGTTGCCGATGACCCAGGCCAGGAGCGCCGGGTGATCCTTAAAACGCAGTACCTGCTCTCGTGCCTGCTCCAGTTGTGCCGCGACGAACTCGGCATCGCCATAGTCGTACCCATGCCGCTCCCGCTTGATGTCCAGGCACAACGCTACGCTCAGGCCAAGCTCGTGCGCGGCATCGAGGAACCAGCCGTCACCAACGTTCCACGTGCGAAACGAGTTACCGCCGTGCCGCTTCAATGCCTGCAACATCTCCAGGGCATCCTCGGAGTCGACGGCGACGCCAGCACCCCGCACCGTGTAGGGTTGATCTCCCCGATAGAGCTGGTAGCCATCGTCCTTGGTGCGGATCTCCACTGGTATGGCCTCACCCCAGGTCTTAGCAGCAAACAGCAGCATCAAGACAAGCACGCATCGCATCATTCCACTAGAACCTCCGCTGACAAGCCGCAGGCCGCGTGCTCGCCCACCCAGATTCGAAATCGCCCTGGCTCGAATACTTTCGCTCGCCCGTTGTGGAAGCTGAGTGCGTCTCTGCTTATGGAGAATCGCAAGGTGCGCCGCTCCCCCGCTTCCAGAGTCAGGCGCTCGTACGCTTTGAGCTCGCGGACTGGGCGCGTGGCACTCGCGACCAGGTCGCGCACGTACAACTGCGCAACCGTCACCCCTGCGCGGGCGCCGCTGTTAATCACATCCACAGCCATCGCGACCGCTTCATCGTCGGCGACCGCTTCCTCCCTCAGGTTGTGAAACTCGAAGGTTGTGTACGACAGGCCAAAACCGAAGGGAAACAGGGGGCTTGGGTCGACGTCCAAATGAAACGACGTGTTACCAATCGACGTCTGCGGCGCTTTCGGATCGATGTCATCGATATGGATCACGGTTTCCGGGGTGGCCGGTTTGCCGGTGTGACCATGGGCGTAGTAGATCGGCACCTGACCGACCCGCCTCGGCAGCGTCACAGGAAGACGTCCCGACGCATCCACTCCCCCCGTTATCACGTTCAGCAAAGCAGTTCCTGCCATGCTGCCCGGATGCCAGGCGTATAGAAGCGCATCTGCGCGTTCGACCACTTCCGAAATCGCCAGAGGACGTCCCGCGAGGATGGCCACAATAACTGGCTTGCCGAGCGCTGCAATGTGCTCTACGAGTGCCGATTGCGCTCCAGGCAACTGAATGTCCGAGCGGCAGTGCGCCTCACCCGAGAGTATGGCTTCTTCGCCCAGCGCGAGCACCACGACATCACTCTGCCAGGCCAGGGTAGCAGCGGCATCGAACCCCGCCTGGCTGCGATCCCGACTGGTTTCCAGAACCGGGTCGTAGCTGAGGCGCCCCCCAAACGTCGCAGCAAAAGCTTCACGAATGGTCACGCTGCGAGCGACGTCACCGTCGAACACCCACGTGCCCAGCTGCTCGTACGGCTGATCCGCCAACGGCCCAAGAAGGCAAACACGACCCTCGATGGCCAGCGGCAGCACGTCGTTGTTCTTGAGCAGAACGATGCTCTGCTCTGCCACTTCCTGCGCCAAAGCCAGCGCTGCCGGTGTTTGTGTTGCCATGTGATATACGCGCACCGGCGCATCAAACAACCCGGCCGCGAACTTAACCCTCAGCACCTCCAACACCAGCTCGTCGACGAGTTGCTCGTTCAGCGCACCCGCTTCTACCAGCTGAGCTAAGTGAGCTGCGTACGCGCCGCTCACCATGTCCATGTTCACGCCAGCCCGTGCAGCCTGTGCGGCGGCATTTGCCTCATTCTCGGCAACGCCATGCACCACGAGTTGGCTGATCGACGCCCAGTCGCTCACCACCAAGCCGTCGAACTGCCACTCCCCGCGCAGCACATCTCGCAGCAGCCAGGCGTTGCCGCTCGGCGGCATGCCGTTGAGGTCGCTGAACGACGGCATGACGGTCAGGGCACCCGCCCGCACGGCGGCCTCGAAGGGCGGCAGATAGACATTGCGCAACTCGATCTCAGGCAGGTTCGTGGTGTTGTAGTCCTTGCCTGCCTCACAAGCGCCGTACCCCACAAAATGTTTGAGACAACTGACCAGCGGATGCTCTGTATCGTTCTGATAGCCCCGCACCATGGCCGCGCCCAAGCGGGCGGTGAGCAGCGGGTCTTCGCCAAAACTCTCGGCAATGCGACCCCAACGGGGGTCCCGGCTCACATCGAGCATGGGTGAGAAAGTCCAGTTCACGCCCTGCTGCGCAGCTTCCCATGCAGATAGACGAGCGGCTTGCTCCACCAACGTGTCGTTCCAGGAAGCAGCCATGCCGAGCGGAATTGGAAACACGGTGTGAAATCCGTGAATGACGTCGCGTCCGATCAGCAGAGGGATACCGTGCGGACTTTCCTCACGTGCAATGCGCTGCAGCTCGTTGAGGGTGGCTGGATCCACTTCGTTGATGATCGAGCCTACAGCGCCGCAAACAACGGCCTCTCGCAGGTGATCTGGGAGCGACCCGTAAGCGCCTTCGACCTGCACGAGTTGACCGATCTTCTGCTCAAGGCTCATTTCGGCAAGCAATCGTTCTGCCCGCCCACGGTCACTCGAAGAATACGACTCCGCTTCTGCCACAGCTTCCCACCCAGATTCGGCAAAGCCAGGGATTCTAGTGGCTGCTGTGAGTTATGACAACGTTGTCAGAACTTCGCGCCTTACAGGACGGCTCCGGTGGAACGCCGTATCACCACCTCGCAGTGAAACGGCGCCTCGGAAAGATCACCTTCCTCCCCCCGGAGCTGCCGTACGAGGCCGTTGACGGCCGCCTCTACCATGTTGCTGATGGGCTGACGCGCAGTGGTCAGGGGCGGCCACATATGCGAAGCGACCGGCGTATCGTCAAACCCCACTACCGATAGATCGCCCGGCACATCCAGACCACGCTCATGTGCGTGAAAGCTGACCCCGGCCGCCATATCGTCGTTGCTGGCCATGATCGCAGTGGGTGGCGTATCGAGGGAGAGCAGCTGCGCTGCCGCCTGCTGGCCGGACTCGAAGGTAAACAGGCCTTTGCGCACGAGCGCTGCGTCATAGCGGATACCGTGCGCCTTCAGCGCCTGCCGATATCCCTTGTAACGTTGTTCTGTCGCCCGATGATCGGGGTGACCGAGAATGAAACCGATACGTTTGTGACCCTGCTCTATCAGGTAAGACGCCAGGTCCTGGCTTGCCTGCGCATCATCACAGAACACGTTGATACCTTCGGGTTTCGGTGTTTTTGGGGTGACCGTCGCGAAAGGAACATCCAACTCCTTAAGCAGATCCACGACACCGTCGATATCACCGATGGGTGCTGGCAGCAGAACACCGTCCACCCGCGCCTGCACGGCAAACGCACGGATTTGTGAGAGCAGCTCATCGTTGGGCAAAGTGAGCGGGCGCAGCAACAGCGTGTACCCCTGCGCCTCGCAAGCTGCCAACGCGCCGTCCAGCACATGTTTCATGTAGCTGAACTCATCGGCGTTCTCATAGATCAAACCTATGACGTAGGATCGCTTGCTGGACAACCCACGAGCAGCTGCATTTGGCTGGTAGTCCAGGTCTGCGATCGCGGCGAGCACACGCTCTCGGGTATTTTCGCGCACATTGTCTTCATGATTGACGACCCGTGAGACCGTCTTGATGGACACCCCTGCCCGTTGGGCGACATCGAATATGGTCGGCTTGCCGCCGGTGCTCTCGCGTTTTCTCCTGGCCATCAGGCGCTCATGAACCATCGAGCGCGCATCTTATCGCACCAACCGTCAGGGATGCGCATCTGTATCGCGACAACTCCAGCTACTCTTTTATCCAAGAAATGACAACGTTGTCATATGACATTCATTGCACTATCTTCTGGCGCACTACACTTCGCTGAGAACCTGGAGTTCGGCGTGGCAAATCTGATCCCGGTCGATCCCTTCGACCTCATCATCTTCGGCGGCAGCGGCGACCTGGCGATGCGCAAGTTGCTGCCTGCGCTTTATCATCGACACAACGACGGTCAGCTACCTGCCGGCAGCCGCATCATCAGCGTCAGCCGTACGCCGATGGCGCGAGAACAATTCGTGCTGCTGGTACGAAAGGCCATCGAGGAACACGCAAACGCCGGTGCGCCTGGAGATGCCTGGCACGCCTTCGCAGAGCGCCTGCACTATGTGGACGTCGATGCGCTGGCACCGCAGAGCTGGGATTCCCTTCGCGACCTGCTGGAAGGTCACGAAGAAAAGATCCGCGCCGTCTATATGGCAACACCGCCGAGCCTGTTCGGCCCGATCGCCCAGGGGTTCGCGGAGCGGGGCTTGATGAGCCCGGACATGCGTATCGTCCTCGAAAAACCCGTAGGCAGAGATTATCCAACAGCGCGGGAAATCAACGACGCGGTTGGGCGCTGCTTCCCTGAGAGTCAGATCTATCGCATCGATCACTACCTTGGCAAGGAAACGGTACAGAACATTCTGGCACTTCGTTTCGGCAATTCGCTATTCGAACCCTTGTGGCGACGTGAGGTGGTGGATCACGTACAGATCACGGTTGCCGAACAGCTCGGCGTAGAGAACCGGATCGACTTCTACGATGACATCGGCGCGCTGCGCGACATGGTGCAGAACCACATGCTGCAACTGCTCTGTCTGGTTGCCATGGAAGCGCCGAGCAGCCTGGAAGACGACGCTGTGCGCGACGAGAAACTGAAAGTCTTGCGGGCCCTGCGACCGATCACTCAGAACGACGCCCACACTTCGACCGTACGCGCGCAGTATCAAGCTGGTGCGGTGGACGGCAAGGCCGTGACCGGCTACGCCGAAGCACTCGGCCGGCAGAGTGACACCGAAACCTTTGTGGCGATCAAAGCAGAGCTCGATAACTGGCGCTGGTCGGGGGTGCCTTTCTACCTGCGCACAGGGAAAAGGCTTGCCGCCAAACACTCGGAAATCGTCATCCAGTTCAAACCGATTCCACACTCGATTTTCAGCGAATCCAGCTTCACGACACGACCCAACAAGCTGTCGATCATGTTGCAGCCCAACGAAGGGGTGAAGCTGTCCATCATGGCAAAGCAACCAGGGCCAGGAGGCTTTCGACTTCAACAAGTATCGCTGGATCTGAGCTTCGCAGAAACGTTTGGCGCCACCTACCCTGACGCGTACGAGCGCCTGCTCATTGAAGTTCTGAGGGGCAACCCGGCCCTGTTCATGCGCCGCGACGAAGTGGAAACCGCCTGGCAGTGGATCGACGGAATTCATGCCGCCTGGCAGGCCAGGGGCCAGCAGGTCGAAGCCTACTTCTCCGGCTCCTGGGGACCGACGCAGGCTTCACTGCTGCTGGACCGGGAGCAGCGCGCCTGGGAACTCGGTACGTGAAACTCAACACTTTCCATAGCCGCGAAGCCGCAAGCTCCGCCGTTGCCGATCGAATCGCTGCCGAACTGTCACCAATCCTCGCCCACGACGCGACAGCTTCCATCGCTCTCAGCGGCGGCACGTCGCCGATTCGTTGCTATGAGCAGCTGGCGAAAACTCATCTGCCGTGGGCCAGGGTGCACGTTACGTTGACAGATGAACGCTGCGTGGCCCGCGATCATGCAGACAGCAACGAGCGCCTGCTCAGGCAACATCTGCTGACGGGCTGCGCTGAACCGGCGAAATTTGTCGCCATGCAAGATCTCACATTTGCTGCACCGTTCAGCGTGGTGCTCGTGGGCATGGGGGAGGATGGCCACTTCGCATCCATCTTTCCGGATTCATGCGAGCGGCCGGCTGCCATCGACACGACCCAGGCGCCAACGGTTCTGCAGACCAGCACTGCCGCCAGCCCGCATCGCCGGATGACCCTCAATCTTACTGCTCTAACGTACACGAGCGCGTTGCTGCTCCTCGCTTTTGGAGAAGTTAAAAAGCGGCACCTGCTGCAACCCAACAGCCTGCCCGTGGATGCCCTCCTCGCACAGAAACGCACGCCCATCGAAGTGTTCTGGGCCGCCTGATCCAACAGGAAATACTATGCATACAACCATTGAGAACGTGACCGACCGCATCCGTGTACGCAGCTCGATTAGCCGCGCGGCGTACCTGCAACGCCTCGAAAACGCAGCCAGCAATCGCAAGCCGCGTTCATCAATGGGCTGCAGTAATCTGGCACACGGCATGGCGGCGTGCGACGCCACAGGCAAACAGGCGCTGGCAGCAGACTACAGCGCCAACCTTGCCATCATCACCGCATACAACGACATGTTGAGCGCGCATCAGCCCTACGAGCACTATCCAGCCCGGATCCGTGATACCGCGCGTGCTGCCGGGGCGAACGCACAGGTGGCCGGTGGCGTACCCGCGATGTGCGATGGTGTCACTCAGGGGCGCGAGGGCATGGAACTCAGCCTGTTCAGCCGCGACGTCATTGCGCTGGCAACAGCTGTGGCGTTGTCGCACGACATGTACGACGCCGGGCTCTATTTGGGTGTGTGTGACAAGATCGTTCCCGGGCTGCTCATCGGCGCGTTGAACTTCGGGCATCTGCCGGCAGTCTTCGTGCCTGCCGGGCCAATGCCGTCCGGCCTGCCGAACAAGGAAAAGGCCGCCGTGCGAGAAGCCTATGCTGCGGGCACAGCAGATCGCAGCCAGCTCCTGGCAGCAGAATCCGCTTCCTACCACGCACCCGGCACCTGCACCTTCTATGGCACCGCCAACAGCAACCAGATGCTGCTCGAGTTCATGGGACTTCAGTTACCAGGCAGCTCTTTCGAGCCGCCCGGCACCCTGATGCGCGATGCACTGACGGAGGCTGCAACACTCCGCGCGCTGGACATTACACATCTGGGCAATCGTTACACACCGATCGGCCGGATCGTGGACGAACGGTGCATCGTCAACGCCATGATCGGGCTTCTAGCCACAGGCGGTTCAACGAATCACACCATTCATCTCATCGCCATCGCTGCCGCGGCAGGCATCAGCATCAATTGGCAGGACTTTGCAGACTTAGGGTCTGTCGTACCGCTACTCGCAAGCGTCTATCCCAACGGCGCGGCGGATGTGAATCAGTTTCATGCCGCCGGCGGCATCGGCTTCGTGATCGCAGAGCTGCTGCGCAATGAGCTTCTGCACGACGACGTGCCTACCATCCTCGGTGAAGGTCTGCACAGGTTCACGCAGAAGCCCTCGCTGGGTGACACCGGCTCCCTGCAATGGCGGGACGGTGCCGCCAGCTCAGCAGATCGATCAGTGCTTCGCACGGTGGCTGACCCATTCCAGACTGATGGCGGCATACGCGTGCTCGACGGTAACATCGGGCAAGCCGTGACAAAGGTCTCAGCGGTACAGACCCAACACCAGAGCATTCGGGCACCGGCGCGCGTGTTCCGATCGCAGGAAGCGCTTCTCGAAGCTTTTGAGGCAGGCACGTTGGAAGGCGACTTCGTGGCAGTAGTCACCCATCAGGGACCAGCCGCCAACGGCATGCCAGAACTGCACATGCTCTCGCCCGTGCTGGGTACACTGCAAAATCGCGGTCAGAAAGTGGCGTTGCTCACCGATGGGCGTATGAGCGGCGCCTCAGGGAAAGTTCTGTCTGCCATTCAGGTGTCTCCAGAAGCGCAGGAAGGCGGCATGATCGGCCGCATCTGCGACGGTGATATCGTGCAGATCAACGCTCAGGATGGTCTGTTGCTCGTAGATGCAGATCTTACGCAGCGGCCCGCTGCCGCCCAGGCAAGCGCCGATGTGACGGGGGTGGGACGCGAACTCTTTCGCCTGTTTCGTGACAACGTCAGCCCTGCCAGTCGCGGCGCTTCAATCTTCTCGGCGCTTTCATGAGCAATGCCACCTCCGCATCTCGATTGCTGGCATCCGTCAGCGTGCTGCCGGTCGTCGTGTTGCAGGACGCGACGCATGCCGTGCCGCTGGCGCAGACGCTGCTCAGAGCGGGGATCGACGCCATGGAGATCACCCTGCGCAGCGACGCAGCCCTCAGCGCTATCGAAGCAGTCGCCATGGAAGTGCCCCAGATGCTGGTAGGCGCCGGCACGGTACTGGATATCGCGCAGATGCGGACCGTGCAGGCGGCCGGCGCGCGATTCGCCGTGAGTCCTGGGGCTTCCGAGGAATTGCTGTCGGCAGCATGCATGCCCTACATCCCCGGAGCCGCCACCGCCTCCGAGTGCATGGCCGCGCAACGCGCGGGATACACGCTGGTCAAGTTTTTTCCTGCCGAAGCTATCGGCGGCATCGCTGCTTTGCGCGCCTTGTCTGGCCCCATGCCCAATCTGCGGTTCTGCGCAACCGGCGGTATCAACGCTGCCAACGCTTCAGCTTACCTGGCGCTCAGCAACGTCGCTTGCGTCGGCGGTTCATGGTTCGTGCCTGAAGACCACATCGCGACCGGTGACCTTCGCAGCATCGGCCGCCTCGCCAAACAAGCCGCGGTGCTCGGCCGTGCCTGACTATCACTGGTTGCTCGCGGACATCGGCGGGACGAACGTACGATTCGCCTATTCGGATGAAGATAATCTGCAGCACGAGCAAGTGCTTGCCACCAACGACTATGATTCGCTCACTGAAGCAGTTACGGCAT
>JAUILW010000094.1 GCA_030432795.1 Gammaproteobacteria bacterium | reverse complement strand
GCGCACCGGCTTCGCCGCGCCAGAAAGCGCGCACATCATCGCGATAGCGGTCGTTCCACTCAGCCCAGGGCGCTGCGTAGCTGCCGAGCTGGTAGCCGCCGGGGCCGATGTCCCAGGGCTCGGCGATAAACGTCTTGCCGTGCAGGACATGGTCGTTGCTGATGCGCGCGAGCAGCGGATGCTGCGTGTCGAAACCATCGGCGGTGCGGCCGAGGGTCGTCGCCAGGTCGAAGCGGAATCCGTCTACTTCGTAGCGCTGCACCCAGTGGCGCAGGCAGTCGATGATCAGACGCTGTACGGCGGGATGTGCGGCGTTGATGGTGTTGCCACAACCGGTGTGGTTGACGTAACCGTTATCCTCCAGCACGTAGTAGGTGGGTGCGCCCAGGCCGCGCAGATGCCATAGAGGCCCATCGGCACCACCTTCCGCGGTGTGGTTGAACACCACATCGAGAATGACCTCGATGTTGGCGTCGTGCAGTGCTCGTACCGCAGCGAGAAACTCTTCGTTGGCGAGTGCAGGATTCTGCGCATAGCCCATGTGCGGCACGAACCATGCTACCGGGTTGTAGCCCCAGTAGTTGGTGAGGCCTTTTTTCTGCAGATGCGGCTCATCAACAAACGCCTGCACAGGTAGCAGCTCGATGCTGCTTACGCCCAGCGACTTGAGGTGGGCGGTTACCTCCGGGGCGGCGAGGCCCGCGTAGGTGCCTTGCACTGCGTCGTGAAGCGCGGGATATCGCTTTGTCAGGCCTTTGACGTGCGCTTCGTAGATGAACGGTGGCTGTGGTGCGGCCTGCCATCGGCGTGGCGCAGGCTGCACGCCTTCCACCACACAGCGGCTCGATCGACCGTCGCCAGGCGCTGCACTCAGCCGGGTGGCGTAAGGGTCGAGCAGGCGCGCGTCAGCGTTGAAGCCGAGCTCTGGCGCACCGTCAGCGCGCAGCAGGTAGTGTTGTCCGGCAGCGATGCCTGGCACAAAGCCGTGGCGAATGCCGTGGTCGTTACCCGGTAGCGACAGGCAGGCCGTCTCGTTGCCCGCGTCGTCGTACAGACACACGGCTACATCGGTGGCGTATTCGCTGTACACAGCGAAGTTGACACCGCCATCGCGCACCGTGCTGCCAAGCGCCTCGTGGGTACCGATGCTGACGTGTTGGGCAATCATGCCTCGGGCGCCCACTGAAAAATCTGAGTGGCCAACGGCGCCAGGCGTAGAGACACGGAGGCGGGTTGCCCGTCCGAGGCTGTATCTTCGCTCCAGACGCCGCCTGCGTTACCAACGTTGCCGCCGCCGTAGATCGCAGCGTCGGAGTTGATACGCTCTCTATAGTAGCCGCGCTTAGGCACGCCCAGACGGTAGCCTTCGCGCACCACCGGGGTGAAATTGCAGACGATGATCATCAGCTCGCCTGCCTCACCGCAGCGCGCGTAGGCGAGCGTAGAGCCCTGGGCATCACCG
The DNA here is from genome assembly GCA_030432795.1 of Gammaproteobacteria bacterium. Taxonomy (GTDB): domain Bacteria; phylum Pseudomonadota; class Gammaproteobacteria; order Pseudomonadales; family Azotimanducaceae; genus SYFY01. The sequence continues at coordinate 8,261 of JAUILW010000094.1, read as the reverse complement.
GCTTTGAGCCACTGGAAACCGCGCGCGTCGCAGTCGAGAGCATGCAGTGCTGCTTCGCCGGTGTAGAGCGCATTCAGATCGCGCACAAGCTGCTGCGCGCCGCGGTGTTCGGCGTGGGCCAGCAGGTGCCACGACAGCTCGGTGTCGTGGTTCCACTCCGTGGATTGTGCGAATTCTGCGCCCATGAACAGCAGTTTCTTGCCCGGGTGTGTCCACATGAAAGCGTAGTACGCCCGCAAATTGGCGAACTGCTGCCAGCGGTCTCCCGGCATGCGCCCCAGAATGGAGCGCTTGCCGTGCACCACTTCGTCGTGGCTCAGCGGCAGGATGAAGTTCTCATCGAAGGCGTAGACCAAACCGAAGGTTAGCTCGCCGTGATGGTGCGATCTGTAAACCGGGTCACGGGACATGTAACTGAGGGTGTCGTTCATCCAGCCCATGTTCCACTTGAAACCGAAGCCGAGGCCGCCCTGGTGTGCCGCCCGCGTCACACCCGGCCAGTCGGTGGACTCCTCCGCCACCGAAACCGCCTGCGGATGGGCGCCGTAGAGCGCCGTATTCACCTGTTGAAGAAATGCCACCGCTTCCAGATTTTCGCGGCCTCCATGCACGTTCGGCAGCCACTCGCCATCGCCCCTGCTGTAGTCGAGATACAGCATGGAGGCGACCGCATCCACCCGCAGACCGTCGATGCCGTAGCGCTCGAGCCACATCAGTGCATTGCTGACGAGGAAGCTGCGTACCTCGTGGCGTGCGTAGTTGTAGATGAGGGTGTTCCAGTCCGGGTGGTAGCCGCGCCGCGGGTCGGCATGTTCGTACAACGCCGTGCCGTCGAAACGCGCAAGGCCGTGCTCATCTTCAGGGAAGTGCGCAGGCACCCAGTCCAGCAGCACCCCCAGGCCTGCGTCGTGACAACGGCTGACGAAACGGCGGAACGCCGCCGGTTCGCCGAAGCGGCTGGTGGGCGCAAACAGCCCCGTGGGCTGGTACCCCCAGGAGCCGTCGAACGGGTGTTCGGCGATGGGCATCAGCTGAATGTGGGTAAAGCCGAGGTCCACCACATAACCAATGAGCGCATCCGCCAACTCGTCGTAGCTGTAGTAGCTTCCATCTGGGTGGCGCTTCCAGGACCCGGCATGCACCTCGTAGATGCTCACCGGGTCGCGTGTGCTCTGTGGTCGCCTTGAGCTTGCGGGTACGGGGGGCAGGGGTGGCGCGGTCAATGAAGCGGTCTGCTGACGGTTCTGTTGCCAGGCCCCAACAGGGTCTGCTTTCTCCACCCGCTCGCCGGATGCGAGGGTGAGAGCATATTTGTAGTGGTGCGCGGCTTCTACGCCTGGCAGGAAAAGCTCCCATACCCCGGACGGTGCGTGCCGACGCATGGGATGCACGCGGGCGTCCCAGCCATTGGCGTCTGCCAGCAGCGACGCCGATCTTGCGTTGGGCGCCCACACGGCGAAGCGGTAGCCCTCGAGGCCTGCGCAGGTCATCGGCTGCGCGCCGAGCCAGTGATGCACGCCCTGATGGGTGCCCTCGTTGAAGAGATACAGGTCTCCCGCCTCGAGCGTGCTGGGTAGGCTGAACGGATCGTGCGTTTCCCAGGTGCCGCTGTCGCTGGTGAAACGCAGGCGGCCAGGCCGGGAACCGTCGTAGCCGGCAACCTCGCCGGCAAAAAGGCCGGGATGGCCTGGCACCGGCGGTAAGGCGACCGCATCTGCGTCGGTAAGCAGCTCCGCCGAATGCGCGGCGGGCATCCACGCGCGCCAGACGAGGACGTCCTCCACCTCGTGCGGACCCAGCAGGCGAAACGGGTCATCACAGGAGGCGGTTGCCAGGGCATCGGCCAGCGCGGAAAGATCAGAGGGCAGGAGGTTCGGCATCGGCGGGATTATACGGTGGCGCGAGCGTCGGCATAGCTGACCGGCGCACACCCACGTCGGTTGACCCGGTGTGGTGCCGGCATCAGGATCCTCTGATCTGAACCATTGGGAGAGACGCATGGCGATGCCAGCGAGCGTTCGTACGTTGGGAGCGTTGCTCAGCCATCACGCGCGGCAGCAGGGTGAGCGGGAGGTGTTTCTGTTCGAAGGGCGCAGAACCAGCTATGCGGAATTCGACCGGCATGCCAATCAGGTTGCCCAAGGGCTGGCGCGCCTGGATGTGGCGCAAGGTGCGCGCGTTGGATACCTTGGCCGCAATTCCGATCACTTCTATGAGCTGGTATTCGGCTGTGCGCGTCGGGGGGCGGTGTCGGTAGGCATCAACTGGCGGCTGGCGCCACCGGAAGTTGCCTACATTCTCGAGGACTGTGACGCCGCCGCGCTGTTCGTCAGCGAGGCCTTCTACGGTCTGGCGCAGGAAGCGCTGAGGGTGCTCGGGCGCGATCTGCCGGTGGTAGCCATGGACGAAGGTCACGAGCGTTGGCCGCCGTTCGCGGCCTGGCGGGATGGCCAGAGCGAAGCCGGCTTGGATGTCATGGTCTCGCCCGATGACGTCGCCATTCAGATGTACACCAGCGGCACCACGGGGCACCCGAAAGGCGTACAGCTTCCGCATCGCTGCTTTTTCGACCTGCAGTCGCAGCCGCCGAACGAAGATATGCTCTGGAATCGCTGGACGCCGGACGATGTGAGCCTCGTGGCCATGCCGAGCTTCCACATCGGCGGAGTGGGTTACGGCATATGGGGCCTGTACGGCGGCTCGCGCCTGGTGATCACGCCGGAGTTCGAGCCCGGCGAGACGCTGGAGATCATTGCCCGTGAGGGTATCACCAAGACGTTCATGGTGCCGGCGGCCATCCGCATGTGCGTACAGCACCCGCAGGCGGCTGCTACGGATTTCTCCACGCTGGAACACGTCATGTACGGCGCTTCACCCATTCCGCTGGATCTGCTGCGCGAAGCACTGGCGACGTTTAAGTGCGGCTTCGTGCAGCTCTACGGCATGACGGAAACTACCGGAGCGGCAACTTACCTGCCGCCGCAGGATCACGATGTGGCGGGCAACGAGCGGATGCGCAGTGCCGGCAAACCCTACCCCGGTGTGCGGCTGAAGGTGGTGGACGACAATGGCCGAGAGGTGCCGGTGCGTGAGGTCGGAGAGATCTGTATCTACTCGCCCGCCAATATGACCGGCTACTGGAATCTGGCCGAAGCCACTGAGCAGACGCTCATCGACGGCTTTGTGCATACGGGTGACGCTGGCTACCTGGATGAAGACGGGTACGTATACGTGCACGACCGAGTGAAGGACATGATCGTCAGCGGCGGCGAAAACGTCTATCCGGCTGAGGTGGAAAGCGCGCTCTTCGGCCACCCGGCCGTTGCTGACATCGCCGTGATTGGCGTGCCCGATGCGCGTTGGGGTGAGGCGGTGAAAGCCGTTGTGGTGCTCGCACCGGGTGCGCAAGCCGGGGAGACCGAGCTGATCGGCTACGCACGGGAGCGCATCGCCGGCTACAAGTGCCCGAAGAGCATCGACTTCATCGACGAGCTGCCGCGTAACCCGTCCGGCAAGGTGCTCAAGCGTGAGCTGCGCAAACCATACTGGGAAGGGATGGATCGGCAGGTGAATTAGCAGGTGACTGCTAAGCTTGCTGCATGAGCAAGGTCAGTTTCGGCCCTCTCTCCGCCGAGAGCCTGGAGGAGGGCATTCGCCTGGAGATCCCGCACAACGGCGGTCATGCCGCGGCAGAGCTGTGTCCTCGGGATGCGGGTGCGCTTGCCAGCTTCATCACCCGGCAGCGGTGGGATGAAACCCGCACCGGTTTCCGGGTGCCTGTGCATGCCCTGCCGGGAGATATCGGCGATCACATCAAGGTGACGCTGGTACACAAGAGCACCATCTACGACTGTGAGGCGGTGGACATCAGCCTGACAGGCATGCTCGTGCGCTGCAGCGAGCTGCGCGTGGGTGCCAATACCCGCCTCGATGCGCGCATCCTGCTGGATGAGCACCTTGCCCGCCTGGCCGCGGAAGTGGTGCGCAGCAATGGTTCGGTGCTCGCGCTGCACTTTCTGGAGTGCATGCACGGTGGCGAGCTGCAGCCGCCGCAGGACCTGGTGGCGCTGTTCCGCCGCTTGGAACAGGTTTATCTCAGGTTACGGCGCGAGGCGGACTCTGCCTGACCGCTCAGGCACACTGTGTGCAGTTCAAACTGGGCAAGGTGAGGAGATGAGTCATGCGTGATCTGCGCGGGAAAGTGGCATGGGTAACGGGTGCCGGTACGGGTATCGGCGAGGCGGCTGCGATAGCGTTGGCAGACGCTGGTATGCAGGTGGTGCTGTCGGGCCGGCGGGCGGACAAGCTCGAACATGTGGCGCAACAGACCGGCGGGTTGGTAGCGCCTTTAGATGTTTCTGACCGATCCGCCGTGCAGGCTGTGGTCGAGCGCATCGCGGGCGAGTTCGGCCGCATCGATGTGCTGGTTTCCAGCGCCGGCATCAATTTCGCACGACGCAACTGGCACACGGTGGATCCGACGGACTGGGATCAGGTGATCCGCGTGAACCTGGACGGCGCGTTCTACTGCGCGCATGCCGTATTGCCGCACATGATTCGCCAGGGCGATGGGCTGATCGTCAACATCTCTTCATGGGCGGGCAAGCATGTGAGCGTGCTGACCGGCCCCGCCTATACGGCGTCCAAGCACGCCATGAACGCCATGAACGAAAGCATCAACATGGAGAACGGCATCCATGGCGTGCGCGCCTGCGCGGTCTGTCCTGGCGAGGTGGCCACCCCCATCCTCGACAACCGTCCGCAACCGCCGTCGGCGGAAGAACGCGCACGCATGGTGCAGCCGGAGGACTGCGGGGCGGTGGTGCGTTTTCTGGCGGAGCTACCGGAGCATGTGTGCATCAACGAGCTTACCGTGTCGCCCACCTGGAACCGCGGTTACGTGGGTCAGGCGCTGGCCATTCAGCGCGAAGAGGAAGCGCGCCTCTAACGCTCTACCTGGCCGAGGTTGGCGTGAATCACCGCGCCGTTTAGCACCGGGCTGTTAGCGGCAAACCACAGCGTCGAGGCGATCTCGTCCGGCTCGATGAGGCGGCCGTAAGCCGACATGCTAGCTACCGCTTCCATGGCGTCCGCCGGTACGTGCTGGCGCAGCATCTCCGTATCGGTGAACCCGGGACAGATGGCGGCGGTGTGCACGCCGCGGCCGGCCAGGTCCTGGGTGAGCGAACGCATCATGCCGATCTGCCCGTGTTTGGTGGTGACATAGGAGAAGCTGTTGGGTACGGCTTTTTCGCTGAGCGTTGAAGCCACGTACAGAATGCTGGAGCGTGGACGCATGTAGGGAATGGTGAAGAAGTTGAGGCTGTTGGGTGCGACCAGATTGACCTCGATCACCGCCCGCAGCGCGTTGCTGGGCGTCTCCACGGCTGAGTCGTTGTCCAGGCGGGAGGCGTTGTGAATGAGCGTGATCTGCTCCGAACGCTCGAGCAGGGGCATGAGCACGGGCCCTGCCTGCTCGATGAAGCCAGGTTGCGCGAGATCACAGTTGATGTGCGTGACCTGTTCCAGTGGGCAGCGGCGTCGTGAAAGGTTGATCACCTCGAAGCCTTCGGCGAGAAAGCGCTGCGCGGTGTGCAGGCCGATGCCGCTGGAAGCGCCCGTAATCAGCAGGGTTTTCATGTTCTTCTCCAGACCGCGCCGGCCCATTGACCTGCGCCGGACGATACCTTGATTTCCAGGCGCGAGATAGGCTGTGCGGCAATGTGTTCATCCGTCAGCAACCGCTCCAGCATGTGCGCGGCGAGCTCTTCCACCGTGATGTTGCGCACCGGCAACAGGAGCACGTCGCGCGGTAGAAAGGGGATCTTCTCGCCATTGAAGAGCGCCACGACGTAGCCGTTTTCTTCGATGATATTCAGGTGCGGTGAGTGCTCGGGCAGCAGCATGCGCTCATCCCACGCATCGCACAGGCGCTTCACCGCGGTCTTGACGATGTTGTAGTCGAACGCAAGGCCATCCTCACCCACGTCGCTCTCCACGTTCGCTGCTACGTAGAAGTTGTGGCCGTGCAGATCTTCGCGCTCCGTGGCGCTGAAGATCGTGAAATGGGCAGCAGCGAAGTGCAGGTATTCCTTGCTGATCTCGATGGTGGTCGTCGACATGTTAGATACGTTCTACTCAGTCTGTATGCGATTCAATATGAGGCCGTAGAAAAACGCCTCACCCCGGTCGAAGTACCAACCCAGGTGCACGTTGCATTCGCTGCAGGCGGCCAGCCGCCACTGAAAGCCTGGAAACCAGGTGTCGGCGGCCATCGGCTGGCCGGCAATGGTGCAGCCCAGCGCCTGAGCATAACAGCCGAGGTGGAAGGTGAAACCGTGCGGATTGGTACAGGTGTGCTCGTGGGCGCCGTTCACCTCGATGCGATCGCGGCGCAGCGCGAGCACGCTGGAGCATGTCGCACAGTACACATACTCGTTATCGCGCGGTCGTGTGCGCTCCTTGCGGCGCTCCAGTTCGGCGTCGCTGCCTTGACGGGCTTTGTCGATGACGTCAATTATTTCGATTCCTTCTGGCAATAGGCGGCTGTCATGGAATCCTTCTCAAGCATCTTCGAGCGTGCCAGCGAGCGCAAGGGGGGACCGGCGGCGCTCGAAGCGCTGCTGCCTGCGCCGCTCTCGAATGCTGACCTTGCCGCCATCAGCGATGCGCAGGTGCTGGCAGAGATGACCAAGTGCGTGTTCCGCGCGGGGTTCGTCTGGCAGATCATCGAGAGTAAGTGGCCAGGCTTCGAAGCGGCGTTTCACGGCTTCGATGTGAACGGTTGCGCCATGCTGTCCGATGAGGATCTGGAACGCCTGGGTCAGGACGATCGCATCGTGCGCAACGGCGCGAAGATCCGCTCCGTGCCGCGTAATGCGGCATTCGTGCAGGCGGTGCGCGACCAGCATGGCAGTTTTGGCCGCTACCTGGCGGATTGGCCGCGTGAAGACGTCGTCGGGCTCTGGGCGGAGATGAAAGCCCGCGGTGATCGTCTGGGGGGACAGACTGGCCGTTTCGTGCTGCGCTTCCTTGGCAAGGACACGCCGGTGCTCTCCGCGGATGTGCTCAAAGCCCTCGAGCAGCAGGGGGTGGTGAATCGGGAACCCGCCAGCAAAAAGGCTCTGGCGGCGGTGCAGGCTGCATTCAACACCTGGCACTCGGAGAGCGGCCGGCCCCTGTGCCAGATATCCCGTGTGCTTGCCTGCTCGGTGCCGTAGCGTGCCGGCCGCAACCTGATAGAGTGCAGGCATGAACGCCCGCACTCAAAACGACATCACCGGCATGACGCGCGCAGGTTCTACGGTGCGCAAAGCCTTTCTCGCTATGCGCCGCGCGGCGCGCCCCGGCATGACCACCGCCGAGTTGGACGACATCGGCGCACGCATGCTTGCCATGCATGGCGCACGCTCCGCGCCGCGTCTCTACTACGACTTTCCTGGCGCAACCTGTATCAGCGTCAACGAAGAGGCAGCGCATGGTATTCCCGGTGAGCGAGTACTCACTTCGGGCGATCTGGTGAACATCGACGTGTCGGCCGAGCTGGATGGTTTTGTCGCCGACATGGGCGAATCCTTCGTATTGGACCCAGACGAGCGGCACGAGGCACGCCTGCGTATCTGTCGGTCGGTGCAGGCGGCAGTGCGCGCAGCACTCGCGCAGGTGCGTTCCGGCCGCTCGTTGAACGTCATCGGTAAGGCGGTGCAGAAGGTGGCCGATACGGCCGGTTACCGCATCGTCGAAAACCTCGGCAGTCACGGCGTCGGGCGCTCCATACACGAGGAGCCTTCCTATGTGCCGTTGGACAACCCCCGGGAGAAGCGCAAGCTGAAGAAAGGCATGGTGCTGACCATCGAGCCGTTTTTCTGCACGTCGGCTTCCTGGGTGGAGGAACAGGCCGACGGCTGGACGCTGTCGGTGCCGGAGGGCGCCTTGGTGGCGCAGTACGAGCACACCCTGATCGTTACCGATGGGGCGCCGCTGGTGGTCACGGCCTGAGGTGCGTATCGGTCTGACGGCAACGCAACAGGCGTTCCGCGATGAGGTGCGCGATTTCCTGGCCGCCAACTTGCCTGCGGGGTTGGCGCGTGCGGTGCGGCGCGGGGCATCGGTAGACCGCGCGGCGCTGGAGGCCTGGACGCGCACCCTTACCGCCAAAGGCTGGTCCGCGCCCGGTTGGCCCGAAGCACACGGCGGGCCTGGCTGGTCGCTGGTGCAGCGGCACCTCTTCGATGTGGAGTGCCGCCTGGCGCACGCGCCGG
>JAUILW010000764.1 GCA_030432795.1 Gammaproteobacteria bacterium | reverse complement strand
AGGGAGGGTGCCGTGATGATGTGGGCAACCATCATGCTGGTATTCCGGTGGTACCACCTGGCTGCGCCACAGGAAGTTCAACGCCTCGAAGAGGCAAAAGCCCGCTGGGCGGCACCGGGCAGAGCGTAGCAGGTACCCAACATGCGTTTTCTCATCGGCGTCGATTATGAGCTTTTCTTCGGAAGCCCGACGGGCACACCCCAGCGCTGCATGATCGAGCCCACCGAAGCGCTCCTTGGCGTGCTTGAAAAACATGGCGCGCGCCTGACCGTGTTCGTCGATACGGCGTATCTCGTCAAGATTCAACAGTCTCGCGAGCGGCAGCACCGCAATGCATTCGATCACATAGCAAAACAATTGCAGACGCTCGTCAGCCGGCAGCACGACGTGCAACTGCATGTGCACCCGCACTGGTTGGACAGCAACTGGCATGAAGGCCGATGGCACATCGACACGCAACGCTACCGCCTGCATGACTTCTCCCCTGACGCGTTGGCTGACATGCTGCAGGAGCAGGTCGCGTGCCTGCGCGCCATCACAGGCATTCCCCCGGTTGCCTATCGTGCCGGCGGCTGGTGTCTACAGCCGTTTGCGCACCTCGCAGGGCCTCTACACGCGGCGGGAATCCGTATGGACTCTACCGTCTACACGGGCGGCTCGAGCGTCAATCCCGGTCGCGAGTTCGACTTCACCGGCGCGCTGAGTGACGATTTCTGGCGCTTCGACGATGATCCTCTCGCCCCTGATGAGGCGGGCCGGTTTCTGGAGTTGCCAATCTCCACCGTGACGGTGCCCCCCACGTTCTACTGGCGCATGCTATTGCGTCGCCTGCGACCTTCCGATGCGCACAGGGCATTCGGAGACGGTAGGGCGCTTTCCGGATCCGGGGCTTATTACCTGCGGAAACTCTTTTCCTGGGAATCAGGCGTAGCCTCGATAGACGGTGCCAGAGCCTCCATGCTGCCGCGAGCGTTGGCAGAACGTCGACGCCTGGGTGGCGACGTGTTGAACGTAATGGGCCACCCCAAGTCCCTATCGCGAGTCTCACTGAAGTTGCTGGACGACTTCCTGTTGGCGCACGGCAGCACCTTCGACCACCACACCATGTCGAGCTTTCTACAGTTCGAAGGTCAGGCGCCCTCTACGAATTCGAAGGGCGCATCCGCGATGGCAGGGTAACGATGCAGATGCCGACCTAGCAGGTTCAACTCCGCAGTCCATCCGCTGAAGATGAAACCTGATCGTTCAGCGCTGATCTGGAAAGCACGATTGGTCCACCCGGTCGTAGTGACAATTTCCTGAACACCCATGGCGGCATAGGTTTCTGCCGCGCGGAAGATCACCCAGCTCATCAGCGCGTGACCGCGAAAACTCGGCACCGCGAAGGCTTTGAACAGGAAGCGCACCGGATCATCGAGGCGCAGACCGATACCTTGTAGATCGCGGCTGGCGCGATTGTGTTCGGCATCCACACGACCACTGGCAAAGCAGGCGTACGCCGCCAGCGCACCGTCCCTCAACGCTGCAAAACACGCGACCGTTCCACCTTCCACCAGCGCCGCAGCTTCTGGCGTCATATCGGTTTCCGGCGCATCGCAATAGCTGCGCATCTCTGCCGAAGTCAGGAAGCGAAACTCGAAGCCGTCGGCTGACACGAGCGGTTGCATTCGATGCCCGACATCCAACCGATACACCCGGGTGATGTCACACGGCACGATGCGGGCGAACTTGCCGTAGGTGTACTCCAGCGCGCGGGTGAGCGGACCGTGCCGCCGCACCGCGGGGCGGGCAGGGCGGTGCACCCTTTCTGATGCGTCGCCGG
>JAUILW010000763.1 GCA_030432795.1 Gammaproteobacteria bacterium | reverse complement strand
TTCAACGACACCTCGAAAACCACGAGTTGCTCGCTGGAGGCCTTGCGCACGTTCTTCTGCGACACGGCGACGTTCTCCAGCGCAGCGGACGGGTCGATGTCGTGGGCGGTCGACTGTGCGTTCGCCAGCGACGCGCCGGTCAACAGGGTGGCAGCCGCCAGGCAGTGTGCAATGTGGCGTTTCATCTCGTCATTCCTCGTTTGGGGTTGCGTAGGCAAGGACAACAATCGTGGTCAGCCGCTGGACATCGACAGGCGCCCGTCGCGCCGGCAGCGGGACAGGTGCAGCACCACCGCCAGCACCTGGGCAACGACGGCACCGGCCAGCATCCATGGCGTATCCGGCAGGATCAGCACCAGGGAAACGGCGAACAGGATGAATTCCAGGGCATTCAGTTTCGCGAACCAGTAGCGTTGCACCAGCACCTGCACCGGGATGATGACCAGGGCGAGTTCCAACGCGTCCATGACGATGTCGCTCACCGAGCCCTCCATCAGAAGGCCCGGCCGGAACACGAACAGGAACGGAATCAGGTACTTGATCGCGCCGAGACGCATGGCGTGCAGCCCCACCCGCATCGGGTTGCAGCCGGCGATTCCCGCACCGACGTAGGCGGAAAGCGCCACCGGTGGCGTGATGGCCGAGATCGCGGCGAAGTAGAAGATGAACAGGTGGGCGCCGAGCAACGGCGCACCGAGCATGTGCAGCGCGGGTGCGCCCAGCGTAGCCAGCACCACGTAGGCCCCCAGGGTCGGCAACCCCATGCCGATGATGATCGACAGGAACATGGTGAAGATCAGGCCGATCAGCAAGTCGCCCTGGGCGGCGGAAACGATCAGGTAGGAAAGCCGGTCACCGAGGCCGGTCAGCGACATGATGCCAACGATGATGCCCGCGGTGGCGCAGGAGGTGGCGATGGGGATCAGGATCTTGGTGGTCAGGGCAAGCCCGGCAAGCACCTTGCCAAGGGCCATGCGCTGGGTCTTGATCGGGATGCAGACCACGAACAGCACCACCAGCGAGTTGAGAATCGCCCATTGCGGACTGAAGCGGTTAGCCAGAAGCACCACCAGGACCACGATGGGGATGAGCAGCGGCAGGACACGAAGCGCCGCTCGTCGGCGATCCGGGAGCTTCGACGCCGGCAGGCCGAACAGGCCCTCGATGCGCGATTCGATATCCACCACCAGGAACATGCCGACGAAGTACGCCACCGCCGGCAACGTTGCTGCCAGGCACACCGACCAGTAGCCGACCCCGGTGTACTCGGCAATGACGAAGGCCGATGCGCCCATGATCGGCGGCATGAACTGGCCGGCGGTGGAAGAAACCGCCTCCACCGCGGCGGCGATGTGGCGCTTGAAACCCATCTTGATCATCAGCGGGATGGTAATGGCGCCGGTGGTCGCGGTATTGCCACTGGCACTGCCCGAGATCATTCCCATGAAGCCGCTGGCCACCACCGCCACCTTGGCCGGGCCGCCGGAGTACCGCCCGGCCAGCGCCGAGGCCAGGTTCATGAACAGCGGTGTCGCGTTGGAAACCTGCAGGAAGGCGGCAAACATCATGAAGAAGATGATCTGGTTGACGCTGATGCTGAGCAGCAGCCCCATCATGCCCTCGGTACCCACCACGGTATGCACGATGACGTTCTCCAGCGAGAACCCCGGGTGGGCCAGTGACCTGGGCAGGTAGGGACCGATGAAGGCATAGGACATCGCCAGCAGCGCCAGCACCACCATGGCGCCGCCCACCGCGCGACGGGTCGCTTCCAGCACCACGACAATGGCGACCACGCCGAGCACCATGCCGGTGCCGTCCA
>JAUILW010000762.1 GCA_030432795.1 Gammaproteobacteria bacterium | reverse complement strand
CCGCGGCGAGAATAGACTCCTGCAGCCGATCCGCCATCCCGGGCTCGAGCACCGGCGCATCGCTGCTTCCCTGGAGGCGGGCCTGATTGAGCAGTTGTTCGAGCTCCGCATCCAGCGTGATGACATCGAGCTGCTTCTGCGAACCAAAGATGTTCTGGACGATCATGCGCGACAACGCGATACGCACCGCCTGCACGAGCGTGTCGGTGTCCTTGCTGATCTGCGCGCTCTCCGTGAGTGCTTCGGCGATCGTACGAAGATCACGAATCGGAATCTTCTCCGCCAGCAGCATCTGCAGCACCTTGAGCAGCCCGGCAAGCGTCACTGCGCCTGGTACCAGCTGTTCTGCAAGCGCAGGTGATTGCTCACCAAGCAGCTCCACCAGTTTCTGTACCTCGTCGTGCCCGAGCAGAGTAGCCGCGTGATCCTGCATGATCTGATTGAGGTGGGTGGCGACCACCGTGCTTGCGTCCACCACCGTGTAACCCAGCGCCTGCGCGTTCTCTCGATGACCCTCTTCGATCCAGACAGCATCCAGTCCGAATGCGGGATCTTTGGTATCGATACCTTCCAGCCGGCCGAACACCTCGCCGGGGTTGATGGCCAACCACTTGTCGGAATAAATCTCGGCTTCACCGACGGTAACCCCCATCAGCGAAATCCGGTAGGCGTTCGGTAACAGGTCGAGGTTGTCTCGTATGTGTACGCTCGGTACCAGAAAACCGAACTCCTGGGACAGTTTCTTACGCACGCCCTTGATGCGCTTCAGCAGCTCTCCGCCTTGTTGCTTGTCCACCAGAGGAATCAGACGGTAGCCTACTTCCAGACCCAGCACGTCCACCGGCGAGACATCGTGCCACCCGACGTCCTGAGCACCCTCGTCCTGCTCTACGGGTTTGGCCTCTGGCGCATCACTTTCGGCAGACGCCGCATTTCGATTGCGCGCAATGAAAAAGGCGATGACCGCAGCGATGCTGGCAAGGCCCAGGAACGCCATATGCGGCATACCCGGTACGAGGCCGAGGACAAACAGAACCCCAGACGCCACCGCCAGGGCTCTGGGATCTTCGAACAGCTCCTGTACCACCTGGTCACCGACATCCGCCTCACCGCTCACGCGGGTGACGATCACGGCCGCTGCTGTGGACAGAAGCAGTGACGGAATCTGCGCAACCAGCCCGTCACCGATGGTCAACAATGTGTAGTTTCGGATGGCGTCCTCGAACGGCAGATCGTGCTGTGCCATGCCGATGATCAACCCGCCGACGATGTTGATGATGAGGATGAGGATGCCTGCCACCGCATCACCACGAACGAACTTGCTGGCACCGTCCATGGAACCGTAAAAGTCCGCTTCGCGGGAAACCTCTTCCCGCCGAAGCTTCGCTTGCACTTGATCGATGATGCCCGCGTTCAGGTCGGCATCGATGGCCATCTGCTTGCCGGGCATGGCGTCAAGGGTGAATCGGGCGCTGACTTCGGATATGCGCCCTGCCCCCTTGGTTACCACCACGAAGTTGATGATCACAAGAACGATGAAGACGACCAGGCCCACCACGTAGTTGCCACCGACCACTACCTCACCGAAGGCTTCGATGACTTTACCCGCAGCCGCGCCGCCGTTGTGTCCTTCCAGCAGCACCACTCGGGTTGACGCAACGTTCAGCGCCAGCCGCAGCAGCGTCGCAACCAGCAGCACCGTAGGAAACGCAGCGAACTGCAGCGGCTTCAGTGTATAGACGCTGGCTAGCAGCACCACCAGCGCCAGCGCGATGTTGAAGGTGAACGAGATGTCGAGCAGCGTGACAGGCACCTGTAGCGTCATC
>JAUILW010000761.1 GCA_030432795.1 Gammaproteobacteria bacterium | reverse complement strand
GCGAAGTCACCCTCCGCGTGCGCCCGTCCGTGAGCACCTAAGCGGCGCAATATGCTGAAATGCTTGGCGTAAGGGGATCGAAAGAGGCCACCGGTTCATGCGATCATCGAGCTGCAACACAACAACAACAGCAAGGAACCGGTGGCCGCCGACAACACTACCGCACTCCAGGCGTTCCTCGCCTCCAGGATCGACGCAGCGACGCTACGGCGCGAAGCTCGTGAGGTCGGGGCGCTGCGCCGACAGCGCAAGGTCGACATCTTCGAGTTCTTCCAGGTCGTGGTCCTCATGGTCTGCGGCCGAGGCGGCCAGTCCATCGCCGAGATGCGGCGGCAGATGGCGGCCGGGTTCGGTGTGCACTTGGTCCGTTCGGGCTTCTGGAAGCGCTTCACGCCTGGCTTCGAGCGCTTGGTCAGCCGGGTGCTGGGACGCCTTCAGCGTGAGGCCCATCGCAACCCGCCGCCGCTCAAGGGCGCTCTGCGCGCCTTTCGAGACGTGATCGCGGTCGACTCCACCGTCATCAAGGTGCACGACAGTTTGAGTCACGACTGGCGTGGCACCCGGAGCAACAGCCCTGCGGCCATCAAGCTGCACACCATGGTGCGGGCGCTGACCGGTGAGCTGCTCCAACACCGGATCACTGCAGAGGCCCACGCCGACCAGCGGGAGCTGAAGGTCGGCCACTGGGCCAAGTCGCGCCTGTTCTTGTTTGACCGAGGCTACCGCGCTGCGAGCAGTTGGTGGCGCATTCACCGCGTGGGTGGCTACTTCGTGACGCCGCTCGCCCGGTCGTTCAGGCCCACGGTCGTCAGCGAGAACCGCAAGCACCGTGGCGCGGCTCGGAAGCTGCGCGGCCTGGAACTGTTCGCCGGACTCGAGGGCCTGGAGCGCAAGGTCGTCGACGTGAACTGCGAGTTCCAAGTGAGGGTCAGGCCCTACGGCAAGCCGAAGGGCCGACGGTTCAAGCAGGCGTTTCGGGTCATCGCTCTGTGGCGCCCGTCCAAGCGGGCCTACATGCTCTTCGTCACGAACCTGCCCGCCGACAGCTACACCCCGCAGGCCATCGCGGACCTCTACGACCTGCGGTGGGAGGTGGAGACCTTCTACAAGACCGGCAAGAGCGGCCTGGGCCTCAACGACCTGCCATCTCGAAAGCCTCACGTCGTTCGAACCCTCATCAAGGCCGCCCTGATCCGCTCCAGCATCGCCATGCAAGCTCGCCAGCAGGCCGAGCAGACGTTGCCGCGCACCCGATGGATCAACCCCCTGCAGTGGGTACACGTCTGGCGCGAACGGATCGCGGACATCCTGCTCGGACAGCGACCCGATCACCTGACCTGGGGCTTCCTGGCCATGCTGGCGGTCGACCCAAATGTGAAGCGAGTGCCACTCCGACGAAGATGCCTGGCCGCGAGTCACAGTTGAGGTCGGCGCAGAGTCAGGAGTTACAGCGGGTTGCGCGCAAAGTGATCACGGACGCGCCGGCGCGCTGGGTCGATCAGGCCGTATCAGCGGGCAGAGGGCGTCCTCCGTTGAACGGGGCGATTTGAACCCTGTGACCGTAGTAAAGTCAGGGGGTTAGCGGCGGCTCGTCGACCGAGCCACGGCTCAGAGCGCAGGCCATCGGCGATTCGAGGCGCCAACCAGGCGCCAGGCCGGCTTCTCCGGTAGAGCCCCGGCACGTGGTGTAAGAGCGAGCTGGTAGACGACGGCCATCGCGCGTTTCGGTAGGCCGCAGGGCGTGGCTGAGACCCCGCTCGCGGCCGTCCAGCTGATGGGGAAGGCGAGCCGATGGAAGCTGCCCGATGAGGCCGTTGCGGGCGTCGTGG
>JAUILW010000093.1 GCA_030432795.1 Gammaproteobacteria bacterium | reverse complement strand
GACAAATTTCCTGCGGAATATGCCGCATACTCCGAGCAGTTCTCGTGCTAACTTTTTACATTCCGTAACCGAGACCAGGGAATGTCGACGCCAGCCGAATCCATAACCGCTTTACTGGAAAGTAAGCAAGAGAACGCTGTCGCCCTGCGCGCGCCAGACCACGAAGCCCTCTCCTACGGCGCGCTGGCACGACAGGTCCAGGAGATCTCACTGGCGCTTCAATCGGCGGGCTACTGCTCGACCAGTCGCATCGCGGTCGTGCTGAGCAATGGACCGGTCATGGCCACCGTGTTCCTCGCCACCACCAGCTTTGCCGTGTGCGCGCCGCTGAATCCAGGATTCAGCCTCGCGGAGTGCCTCTACTATCTGGAAGACCTTGCCGCCGACGCCGTCATCGTCGAGGAGATGCAGGGCGCCGCCGCCAGTGCAGCACAACAATTGGACCTGCCGATCATCCAGGCGCGCGCGGTCGGGTCAAAGGCGGGCGCAGTAGCGCTGCAGGGTTTACCACCGGGCAACTCCGGCGCTCTGGCCCCGCGTGATGCGCAAGAACCGGCGCTGCTCCTGCACACGTCCGGCACGACATCGCGTCCGAAGCTGGTGCCTCTCAGCCAACGCAACCTGCTGGCATCCGCAGAAGCGGTGGCAACCACCCTCAATCTGACGCCCGATGATGTGGCGCTCAACGTCATGCCCTTGTTCCACATCCACGGCCTGGTCGGTGTTCTTCTCGCCTCCCTGTGGGCCGGCGGCAGTGTCATCTGCGCACCGGGCTTTTCGGCCGAGACGTTTATGCAGCAGCTCGCCAGCGCAGGCGTGACCTGGTACTCCGCGGTGCCAACCATTCATCAGGCGGCGCTGCAAGCCCTGCCGGAGCGTGCTGCAGCACCAGACCTGCGCTTCATCCGCTCCTCTTCCGCGGCACTGCCTACCGTGGTGCTGGAACGCCTGGAGACCGCTTTTGGCGTACCTGTGATCGAAGCCTACGGCATGACCGAAGCTGCCCACCAGATGGCTTGCAACCCGTTGCCGCCTGCACTGCGTAAGGCAGGATCGGTCGGTGTCGCTGCGGGTCCGCAGGTTCGTGTCATCGACACCGACGGCAACACCTTGGCTGCCAACACCACCGGTGAAATCGCCATACGCGGCGCAAACGTCACCAGCGGCTACCTCGCCAACGCAGAAGCCAACCGCGAGGCGTTCGCAGGTGACTGGTTTCGCACCGGCGACCAGGGGTACCTGGATGAAGATGGCTATCTTTACCTCACCGGTCGCCTGAAGGAGATCATCAACCGCGCGGGCGAGAAGGTCGCACCTCGAGAGGTGGACGAGGCGCTTCTCCAGCACCCGGACGTCGTGCAGGCTGTCACCTTCGCACGGCCACACGCCACTCTGGGCGAGGACGTGCTCGCCGCGGTGGTGCTTCGAGAGGGCAGCGCCGCCACAGAGCAGGCGTTGCGCGACCACGCGCTGGCGCATCTGGCGGCTGCTAAAGTACCGAGCCAGATCGTATTCGTAAGCGATATTCCGAAAGGACCCACCGGCAAACTTCAACGCATCGGCTTACACGAGGCGTTGGCGGCGGTCATCCCCGCGGTTCACGCTGAACCGTCAGGGGAGATCGAGGAAACCCTCGCCGGTTTCTGGCGCGACCTGCTCAATATCGACCGGGTTGGCCGCGACGACAATTTCTTCTTCCTTGGCGGCGATTCGTTGCGCGCAGCACGGGTGATGAGCCGCATCCTGGAGCGCTACGATGTCGCGATAGCGCCACCCAGACTTTTTGAACAGCCAACCGTAAGGGGCCTGGCCGGGATTGTAGAAGCCGCGGTGCAGGCGCGCCTCGAAGACCTGGCCAGCTACGTTGCAAGCCTCTCCGACGAGGAGGTGGCCAAACTCCTCAGTGAGAGCGACCACGAAGCGTGAACGACTCAAAGGCATCGCCGCGCGCCGCACTGCTCGCCAGGCTTGCGGCAAGCCGAGGCTATCCGGGCAGCCGGCGTCTTGCGCAGCGGCTCGTAGCCAACGGCATCACTCACGCTTACGTTGTCAGCGGCGGGCCGGTCGATGAACTGCTCAGCGAGTGCTCCCGCGCCGGGATAACCCTCCTGGGAACCCGCGGCCAGAGTGCCGCCACCCTGGCAGCAGGTGCACACAATTTTCTGGCAGGCGACCTGCGCGCGATTGCGGTGGTCTCTGCGGGCGTTGCGGTAACGAACTGCGCATCAGGGATCGTGTCCGCCGGTGAGAATCATTGGCCGCTGCTCGTCATCGGCGGCCGCCGCGCACGCCCCCCGTCGCAGCCGCACCCCTTTCAATGGCTCGACGGTCGTGCGGCGATGGCCACTTTAGCAAAGCACACCGATGCAATACTGACATCGAGCCAGATTGACGCTGCGGTGGATGAGGCATGCCTCCAAGCCCGCAGCGCGCCTTACGGATGCAGCTACCTGGATGCCTGCGAGCTGGTACTTGGCACGCAATCCCAGTGGGCCGGTGACGGCGCGCGTGCGACTGATCGACCATCGGTGCGAACAAGCGATCCTGGCATACAACCCGCCCTGAGCGCCTTGCACAAGGCGCGACGGCCGGCCGTAGTGATCGGAGGTAGCGTACGTTGGCTCGAAAGCACGGATGCCCTGCGCGCACTGACCATCGACTGGGGAGCACCATACATCACGCATCCCCTTGCGCGAGGCTTCCTGCCAGACAGCCATCCGCAATGCGCTAACAACCAGGTCAACTGGCTTCTGCACACCGCAGATGCGGTGCTGCTCGTCGGTGCCGAGCTGGATTGGGTAGCGCGGCACGGTGCGCCCATTCAAACCGGCGTGCCAGTGATTCGGCTGGGCCAGGAAGCGGATCCTTCGCTGGATGATCGTCCTGGCGCGCTGCAGCTTTGCGGCGATCTCGACACATTGATGACTCAACTCGGCACCGCGCTGCGCACGAGCGAGCGCATCGACAGCGACTGGCTGCGCATGCTGCGGGACCGTAACGCCGAGTGGTACGACAGATTCGTTTCCAGCGCCGAGCCCGACACGCCCGCTGCGGCGTTGGCCGGCATCGCCGCCGCACTGGACGAGGACACGCTCGTGGCGCTCGACGGAAACGTCGTCATGCGCTGGTCGGAGCGCATACTGCGGGCCAACCGCCCACTCACACGCCTGGCTCCAGGGCCCGCCGGTTACATGGGCGTGGGTGTCCCCTACGCCATTGCGGCATGCATGGCGCGTCCAGGGCAGCCAGCGGTAGTCGTCAGCGGTGACTTTGCCCTCGGCACGTCACTGGCAGAGCTGGAAACCGCGGTTCGTTACAGCCTCCCGATCGTAATCGTTGTGCTGAACAACAACGGGAACGGGGGCGCGGTGCGCCAGAAGAATTTCTTTCCCAACGGCGGTCCACCGGTGAGCCAGTTTGCCCCTGGGGCCCGCTACGACCAGATCATGGAGGCGTTCGGCGGACACGGTGTACACCTGCCCGACGCTCGAGGCATGGAGTCTGCGCTGACCGAGGCACTAAAAACAAAGCGCCCCACCCTCATTCAGGTCGACATTCGCGACACCGTCGGCATGCCCGCGGAATGAAGCCATGAACCAGAGGCTTGCAACTTCCGCCGAACAGCGAGCGGCCCTTCTGTCGCAGCTATCAAAACGCCGAAGCAATCTGCAGCCCGAACGCAGCGGTGCAACAGATGGGCCGCTATCCTATCAGCAACGCGCCATCTGGCTGGCCGAGCAGTTGCATGCACTCGGGCCCGCCTACCACATCACCATCGCCTGGCAGCTAACCGGGAAAATTGACAGCCAGGCATTGAAGCTTGCGATTGAAGACGTGTGCCGCTACCAGCCGATACTTCGGTCCACCATCACTCTGGAAGACGAGCAGCCGCATCAGCGCGTTGTGGAAGCCTTGCCGAAGCTCCGCATCGTCGACCTGCACACCGCCAGCGAACCCGTCTCATCCGGCGTCGATGAACTTCTCTCATCCTTCGCCTCGGAGACGTTCGACTTGTCTTGCGAGCCTCTGCTTCGCGCGTTGCTCATACGCACCGGAAAGGAATCATCGGTTTTGCAGCTGGTCGTGCACCACATTGCCGGCGACGGCTGGTCCAGAGGGGTCCTCGCCAGCAACCTGAGCTTGGCCTACAACGCGCGCCTGGCGAACACCGAACCGGACTGGACACCGCTCCAGTTCACCTACCTCGACTATTGTCGCTGGCAACAATCGGCCGAACAGAAGCAGAAGCGAAACCCAAACCTTTCCTACTGGAAAGACAAACTGTCCGACGCCCGGCCGTGCAGCCTTCCATATGACCGACCACGTCCGCAGGATGCTCTGGGGGAAGCAGCCAGCGTACACGTTGAACTGCCCAAGGCGTTGATGGGTGCGATCGACGGCATCGCCGGACGCCATTCGGTAACGCTGTACGTTGTGCTCATCGCCACCTACCAGGTGTTGATCTCTCGCTACACCGACCAAACCGACATCACCGTGGGTTCTCCCGCTGCGCAACGCGTGTGGCCAGCCAGCGAAGCGTTGGTTGGCTGCTTTGCGAATACACTGGTGATGCGCAACGATCTGCGTGGTAACCCGACGTTTTCCGAGGTTCTGAAGCGCACCCACACGATGGTCCAGGACACGCTGTCCCATGCAGACGCGCCATTCGATCAGGTAAGTGCTGCCACGGATCATGCCCGGCAGAATCCGGGTGATCCGCTATTGAGCGCGTGCTTTGTGCTACAGAATCTGCCCGACCAGCTCCCGCAGCTCGAGGGATTAGTTTCGAGTGAGCATCTGCAAGCCAGGCTCGCCGCCAAGTTCGATCTGACCCTCAGCGTCATTCCAGGCGAGCAGTTCTACAGGTTACGTTTCGAGTACGCCTCGAGCATGTTTGATCGCAACACCGTGGCCCGGTTGGCCGCCCACTACGTCAACCTGCTCCGTGCAGTTTGCGCAGACAGCACGCGCACGATAGACAGGCTCCCGTTGTTATCCGCCGAGGAACGACAGCGAATGCTCGTTACCTGGAATGATACGGGCGCAGAGTACCCGAAAGACCAACGCCTCGATGAGCTGTTTGCAGACCAGGTAGCACGCACTCCGGCAAACGCCGCTGTGCGACAGGGAGATGAAGTGCGCAGCTTTGCGGATGTGGAAGCCGCGCTCCAGCGGCTGTGCGCGCAGCTGTTGGCGCAAGGAACACAACGCGGCGATAAGATTCTGGTCTGCATGGAACGCGAACCAGACCTGCTCGTAGCGTTGCTTGCGATTATGCGCAGTGGCGCCGCCTACGTACCAATCGACCCCGACTATCCAGCGGAGCGAATTCGCCACATCTGCGAAGACACCGGGGCGCGCCTGGCACTGTGCAGCGGCTCAGCAGCAGAGCGGTTGCGTTCGATCTGTACCGATCTGTATTGCGTCGAACCAAACGAGCAGCCGTCGTCAGACAGCATCCCGGCCGCAGCGAGGATCTCCACCAACGGAGATGACCTGGCCTACGTTCTTTACACCTCGGGATCGACCGGCCGGCCGAAAGGCGTCTGCGTGCCGCACCAGGGTTTGACGAACTACCTCTGGTGGGCCAAGGATGCCTACGACAGCGGTCACGGCTCCGGCGCACCAATGCATACCTCGATCGCCTTCGACCTGTCGATTACCAGCATGTTCGTACCCCTTCTGAGAGGGGAGTGCGTCACCTTCATCGCCAGCGGATCGGAAGAGCCAGCCAGGCTGGCTAACGCGCTGGCAGACGCACAGCTGCAATTCTCACTGGCCAAGATCACACCATCACACCTGACCTTGCTGGAGCTGAGCCAGGAACACGGTGTAGCGCACGCCGCTCCGGCGGCGTTCGTCATCGGCGGAGAAGCGCTCCGGGCTGAACAGCTGACCTACTGGCGTGCGCGATTTCCGCAAGCCAGGCTGATCAACGAATACGGACCAACCGAGACGGTCGTCGGCTGCACCACCTACACGGTCTGCGAGGACACGCCCCGTACCGGCCCTCTGCCCATCGGAAGACCCATAGCAAACACGCGCATCTACGTGCTGGACACAGCCCGACAACCGGTGCCCATCGGCGTTCCGGGTGAGATCTACATCGCCGGCGACGGCGTGACGTCAGGCTATCTGAACCTACCGGAGGAAACTGCCAGCCGCTTCGTCACCATCGACCTGGGTGATGGCCTGCGGGAGCACGCATACCGCTCAGGGGATGTGGGACGCTATCGCGAAGACGGCTGCCTGGAGTACCTGGGCCGGGCCGACGGGCAGATCAAGCTGCACGGCTATCGCATCGAGCCAGCCGAGATCGAATCCGTGTTGCTCGAGGATGCACGCATCAGTCAGTGCCGAGTGCTGGTTCGAGGCGCAGGTGACGCGCGACATCTGCTGGCCTACGTTGCTACGCAACAGGACATCCAGCCCGGACGCATCATGCAGCGGCTGACGCAACGTCTTCCCGAGTACATGCTGCCAGCGCAAGTAGTGGTGCTGGAAGCGCTACCCATGACCATCAACGGCAAGGTCGACGACAGCGCCTTGCCGCAGCCTCCTGAAAAGCCTGTGGCTGATGAGCACCCTCCCAGCCCGCTGGCAGATCTGCTGTGCACATTGTTCGCAGAACTGCTGGGCTGCGAAAGCGCACAACCGGACACACACTTCTTTCGTAATGGCGGAAACTCGCTGCTCGCAGTGCGGCTGACGTTGCTCATCAAGCGCCGCCTCGGCATCGAGGCGACCATCCGCGACATTCTGCAGCGGCCAACGCCGGCCACCCTCGCGGCTCACCTGGCAGATCGAACCAACGAGCGAGCACCCGGGCTGCAAGAGCTGCTCGAGACGGCCGACGTGCGACTGGCTACACCTGCGCAGCAGCGCATGTGGTATCTGCAGCAGCTGGCACCCGGTTCGGATGCCTACCACATGAGTTACGCCTGGGTGTTCGACAAGCCGCTGAATCACGACGCGCTGCAGCGCGCTTTTGAGAGCCTGCTGACGCGGCACGACGCGCTGCGCACCACATACGAGCATCACGATGGCGAACTGCGTACGAAATTGCAGGCCGTCAGCCAGTTCTCTGTCGACGTATTGCCGCTGCGCTCAGAGCAGCTGCACGACCTCACCGAACGCTGTTCGGATCTGAATCGCCAGACCTTCGACCTTGAAAAGGACCTGCCCATCCGCGCTTGCATCCTCGAGGGTGAATCGGCACAGGTTCTGCTGATTCAGATGCACCACATTGCGGCAGACGGATGGTCGCTGGAGGTGATGTGGCGGGAGCTTGCAATCGCATACCGCGCACACGCGCAGGGGCGGCCACCCGCCTTGCCACAGCTGAGCCTTTCACATGACGACTATGTACGCCTGCTGCAAAGCAACAGCTACCGGCAGCAGGAGGAAAGCCAACGCAACTTCTGGCAACGCTATCTGCACGGCTATCAGCATGTTCGCCTGCCGGCAGACCACACCGCCCCAACCCGCGCCGATGATGCCGCGCAACGCTACCAGCTCCAGCTGGCAGCAACGACGATGGATCACATAGAGGTCATCGCGCAGCGCTACGACATCACCAGGAACACCGTGCTGCTGGCTGCCCTGCAAGTCGTTGTCTATCGATACACAGGACATACCGATGTGGGCATCGGTACACCGGTCGCCGGGCGCAACCATCCCGGCACGGAAGATCTGGTGGGTTTGTTCATCAACACCGTGCTGATCCGTTCCAATCTGGCGGGCAACCCAACGGTTTCGGAGCACCTGCAACGCGCAAGTGAGGATGCGCTTCGCGCCTACGAAAACCAACTTCTACCGTTCGACCAAATTGTGCGTCTCGACAGGACAACGCGAGACGCAGGCAGCAATCCGCTGTTCGAGGTGGCGCTGGGGCAGCGCAACCCCCACGAGACGGCTTTGGAACTGGGCGGGGAACCTGGTAGAAACCTGCGGGTGAGCAACGAAACCGCTAAGTTCGACCTGCTGGTATCCGCGGCAGAAAACCATCGGCAACCAACCCTGGATTTCGACTATCGAGCCAGTCGCTTCGATGAGCGCACCATCAGGCAGCTGGCCGCGCACCTCGAGCGCTCACTGATCAATATGGCCGAAATGCCCGATTGCCGCATTGATGCGCTACCGATGCTCTCCGCCGAAGAGCTGACGTGGCTGACCAGCGACGCCAACCGATCCCATCGTTCGCCACCGGTGGTGGAATCGTTGATTACCAGCTTCCGTGCCGTGGTCGCACGTCAGCCCGGCGCGCTGGCGCTGGTTGATGGCGATGACAAAGTCACCTACCAGGAGCTCGACAAACGCTCGGATGCGGTAGCCGTGCGTCTGATCGAGGCCGGAGCGCAGCCGGGATCGGTCATCGGTGTGCACCTGCCACGCTCGCTTGAATTCGTTGCAGCGGTCCTGGGTGTGTTGAAGTCCGGCTGTGTCTACCTGCCGATGGACCATGCTGCTCCGTCACTGCGCACCAACGCCATACTGGCCGATGCAGGCGTTGCGCTGGTGCTCTGCAGAGAACAAAGCGACGGTGCAAGCCACAAGGACGGAGTAACGTATCTGCCAATTGAGGCAACGACCGCAGGTGGTACCCCGCCGCAGCTGACGACGCGGAGCGACGCACCGGCGTACGTCATGTATACCTCCGGAACTACCGGCACGCCAAAGGGGACGCTGGTGTCCCACCGCGCGGTGGCGAGCCTCGCCGTCAACCCCGACTACGTAAACATCGGTCCAGAGGACCGCATCGCCCACATCTCAAACATTGCATTCGACGCTGCAACGTTTGAAATCTGGGGCGCACTGTTGAACGGCGCCTGCATGGTGGTCGCGCGCGACGAGCAAGTGCTCAACCCGGCCCTGCTGGAAGACTTTGTGAAGGACCACCAGATCAGCACCATGTTCCTCACGACGGCACTGTTCAACGTTCACGCGTCTGCCAGACCTTCGATGTTTGCGTCGGTGCGGCAGGTGCTGTTCGGCGGCGAGGTCGCCGACAGCGCGGTAGTCAGCCGGGTTCTATCAGCGTCACCGCCGAAGCGACTCGTCAACGTCTACGGACCGACCGAGTGCACGACGTTTTCCACCGCTTTTCCACTACCAGGCGAGTGGCAAGCACAGCGACCGATTCCTATCGGACGACCAATAGCGAACCGCAAAGCCTACATACTCGATCGCCATCTGCAGCCCTTACCGATTGGCGTCACGGGTGACCTGTACATCGCAGGTGAAGGGATAGCCATGGGCTACCTGAACCAACCGGAACTTACCGCCCAGAGGTTCCTGGATTGCCCGTTCGAGGCGGGAAGCGTCATGTACCGTACAGGCGACCGTTGCCGTTGGAACCAGGATGGGTTCATCGAGTACATCGGCCGCGGGGACAGGCAGATCAAACTTTCGGGATACCGCATTGAGCTTGGAGACATCGAAGCCACCCTTCTGCAGGCACCGGAGGTCAGCAAGGCAATCGTGTCCCTTGAAACGGTTGGTGACGGGCATCAGGTGCTGACCGCCCGGATCTCGTCGTCGCCCGGGCAGCAGATTGATATGCAGGCAATACAGCGCCATCTGCAGGATCGACTGCCGAATTATATGGTGCCGCGGCGTATCGTCATGGAAAGCGGGCGCATTACCGCAAACGGCAAACTCGAGTTGACGCCGACCAGCGCAGCCGACGTACCACAACGCTCGCCCGCCATGCGACAAACACCTACCGAGCGAACACTGGCCATGCTCTGGAGCGAGCTGCTTGGCATCCAGGACATCGCTGTCGA
>JAUILW010000760.1 GCA_030432795.1 Gammaproteobacteria bacterium | reverse complement strand
GAGTTATCGTGGCAGGTCTGTCCGACTCCTTCACCGAAGTGGCTCTCGCGTCATACCGCAACCAGCCGGGGGCCGTAGGCGTTGTCGCTAAGGTGCTCGATGAGTGGTACGTCCCAGCGGCCTTTGTAGACATGGAAGCATCGCGTCTCGCGCAGGAAGGCCACGTCTCTGCGCCTGACGATCCGATGGCCCCTCTCGTTACCACGCATGACGTGGCCGACTACCACAACAACTACGACATGGTGAACATCAACGCCGTGGGCGAAGGTTCGATCAATGTCTGCGGAGAGAACGGCAGCATCGCGGTAGGCGATCTGATCGTAACGTCGAGCATTCCCGGCAAGGGCATGAAGCAGACCGACGACGTGGTGCGCAGCTACACTGTCGCCAAGGCACGAGAAGCGGTGACTTTTGATTCGCCCGGTGATATTAAGAGGGTGGCTTGCATCTACCTGTGCGGCTAATGGAGACCTGAGACATGCCAAGATCTGCGATCCGATCCAGCGGTAAAGACCTCATCACAGACGATGGTGCGGTCCTTATCTCTATTGCCAAGGGCGAGCAGATTCAAATCGGCTTTGCGCTGAGTTGGATGACCGACCTCACCGGCTGCACGATCACGGCCAAAGTCGTTGAAGGGGCGAACGTGCCGAGCGATGGGCGCGACGCACCTCTGTTCGAGGAAACCACGTCCAAGACAATCACCACGCTCACGGTATTGGATGACGACGTGACCGACAACCAGTTCAGCATCATCTTCCCCGCCGATCTGATCGACGACTGGGATGTGCAGCCCGGCCCAGACGATCCGGTGTATGGCTTCCTCGCCGTCAGCATCGCAGACTCCGGTGAAGGCAACCTACAGCAGATTCGCGTTCCTGTGCGTGGCATGGTAGAAGTGATGTACAACCCGTTGGAGTCCACCGCATGACGACCTATACCGTAACACTTTCTCAGGTGGGGCAGCAGGGTCTCGCTGGACCCAAGGGCGTCAACTGGCGCGGCGATTGGGCAGAGGGCACTGAGTTCGCAGCCGACGACATCACGAGCCGGGGCGGCACCGTCTATATCTGCATCCTCGATCACACCGCCGCCGCCGCAGACGAGCCGGGGATCGGTGCCAACGAGGCAACCTACTGGGAGCTGTTCGTCCCGACAGGTAGCAGCGCGTACCAAACGTGGCTTGACGAAGGCAACACCGGCACTGAGCAAGACTTCCTCGACGACATCTCGGCAGGGGCCATCACGGCAACCGCCGCAAACGTCACCGCAGCGCAAGCTGCCCAGACCGCCGCCGAGACCGCCGAAACGAACGCAGAAGCCGCCGAGACCGCCGCCGCCACGTCTGAGACGAACGCAGCAGCCAGCGCCAGTGCGGCCAGCACGTCCGAAGCAAACGCCGCCGCCAGCGCCAGCGCGGCCAGCACGTCCGAGACCAACGCGGCGGCATCAGCCAGTGCGGCCAGCACGTCTGAGACCAACGCAGCGGCTTCCGCGACCGCAGCAGGCACATCCGAAACCAACGCGGCGGCCAGCGCCAGCGCGGCAAGCACGTCCGAGACCAACGCCGCCACGTCCGAGACTAACGCGGGCGCATCCGCAACGGCAGCGGCGGCGTCAGCAACGGCGGCCTCAACGTCCGAGACGAACGCAGCCGCGTCCGAGACTGCGGCGGCGTCGTCCGCCTCGGCAGCCAGCACGTCTGAGACCAACGCAGCGGCATCGGCCTCTGCGGCCAGCACATCCGAGACAAACGCCGCCGCCAGCTCCAGCGCGGCAAGCACGTCCGAGACCAACGCCGCCACGTCCGAGACTAACGCGGGCGCATCCGCA
>JAUILW010000092.1 GCA_030432795.1 Gammaproteobacteria bacterium | reverse complement strand
GACGTCCGCGCAAGCGCCACATGTCTTTTGGCCTGGGCCTGCACATGTGCATCGGCGCTCCCATGGCGCGCATGGAGGCGGAGATCGCCCTCAATGCCCTGCTGGATCGCCTGCCGAACCTGCGGCTCATCGGTCCCGGTACGCGCATCGCGCCGTGGTTTCTCTGGGGGCGTCACACCTTGCCGGTAACGTGGCGGTGAGCCACCCGCCCCGCCTGGCAGGATGGCTGGTGCGCGATGCGCTGATCATCAGCGTTCTGGCGTTGATCCTGTACGGACTGCATGCCTGGCACCTTCAAACCGGCGGCTGGCTGAGCGGTTCGCTCGTCGCCGTGGGCGGTTTTGTCACGGCCTACGTCACCTGCTACATCCTGCACGAATGGGGACACTGGGCCGGGGCGCGCCTGGCGGGTGCAAACGTCGGCATCGGCTCCTACAACCAACCCCTGCTGGCCCGGTTCGACCCTGCTGCACACAGCCGCGGGCAATTTCTGGCGCTGAGCTGGGGCGGCGTGGCTGGCTACGCAACGGTCGCTACGCTATGCGTCGCAATCTGGCTCGTATTGCGCGAGCACCTCGCGACAGCGGCGCTGGCAGTTGGCGGGCTTGCCTTCCTCGTGCAGTCGCTGGCAGTAGATCTGCCTCAGATCGTCAAAGTGACGAACGGTGCCGATGCGCTCGAGACCAACCGCCAGGGCGCAAGCGGAGAGATCATCCTGCGGCGCACCTGGCAGAGCTGGAGCCTGCTCGCTGCGGCGCTCATACTCTGGCACCAACTGAACTGACTTCCGGCTGACAACGTCAGCCATCCGAGAAAACACATGCAAGACTGGACCACCGCCGACGCCGAGTCCACCTACGGCGTAGGCACCTGGGGCGACGGATTTTTTCACGTCAACGACAAAGGCCACGTGGCTGTGCGCCCGCGCGATGGGGACAACCTGTCCATCGACGTGATGGACGTGATCACCGAAGCCCGTGCCGAGAACCTCACGCTGCCGCTGATTATCCGTTTTCAGGACGTACTGCGCGCCCGGGTACGCCGCCTCAACCTCGCCTTCCGCCAGGCCATCGAAGACGCCGAATTCGGCGGCGAGTACCGCTCCATCTACCCCATCAAGGTGAACCAGCTGCACGAGGTGGTGGCCGAAGTAATGGAAGCAGGCCGGGAATTCAACCTGGGGCTGGAGTGTGGCTCGAAAACAGAGCTGGTGGCCACCTTGCCGCTGGTGAGCGACGACATACTGCTGCTGTGCAACGGCGTCAAGGACCAGCCCATGCTGGAGCTGATGCTCCGCGCTCAGGCCATCGGCCAGTCCGTGTTGCCGGTGATCGAGAAGTACACCGAGTTCGAACATGCCCTGCGCATCGCCGATTCGCTGGGCATCACCCCGCGCCTCGGTGTACGGGTAAAGCTCTCCACTCGTGGCTCCGGGCGCTGGTTCGAATCCGGCGGCATCGGCTCGAAATTCGGCCTCACCATGCCGGAACTCATCCGCCTGGTGCATGAATTGGAGTCTCGAAACATCGGTGCAAGCCTCGAGCTCCTGCACTTCCACCTGGGCAGCCAGATCGCCGACATCCGGGTGCTACGCAACGCCGTGCGCGAGATCGGTTACATCTATGCCGACTTTCAGGACCGCGGTCTCGACGTGAAGTACGTGGACGTCGGCGGCGGCCTCGGCGTCAACTACGGCGGCGAGTACGGTGACAACGAGTCCAGCGTGAACTACAGCCTGGCCGAGTACGCCAACGGCGTGGTGTTCGCCATGAAGGAGATCTGTGACGAGCGCGACGTGCGCCCGCCCACGCTGCTCTCGGAAAGCGGCCGCGCCCTGACGGCGCACCACTCCATGCTGGTGGTGCCCATGCTCGGCGTGCACCGCCAGGACGCGCAACCACTACCGGCAACCAACGAAGATGTGCCACCGGCAGTGCAGCGCCTGCGCGGGGCGCTGGAGGCAGCCGAAGGCGAGACCTCGGTGCCGACGCTTCTAGAGATCTATCACGACACCCAGGAAGCGCGCGCTGAAGCCGATCAACTGGCGCGCCTGGGATATCTGAACATCGAAGGCCTCGCGGAAGCAGATGCCTTGTACTGGCACACATCGCGCATGATTCTGCACGCCCTGAAAGCCGCCGATCTGTCGCCGGTGCCGATAGAGCAGCAGCAGCTCGAGGAGCGCCTGACCGACCTGTACCTCGGCGACTTCTCCATCTTCCATTCCATCCTCGACCATTGGTCCATCGGTCAGATATTCCCGGTGATGCCGCTACACCGCCTGGATGAAGAACCCGCCCGGCGCGGCATCGTTGTAGACCTCACCTGCGACTCCGACGGCAAGATCAGCCGCTACGTGCGCGAAGCATCCACCAGCCATTGGCTGCCCATGCACGTCCTGACCCCCGGCGAGCCCTACTACATCGGCGTGTTTCTGGTTGGCGCCTACCAGGAGATTCTCGGCGACTCGCACAACCTCTTCGGGCGTGTGACGGAAGTGCATGTGTATGCAAGCGAAGAAGAGGACGGCAACTTCTGGATCGAGGAGCAGATTCCCGGCCTTTCGGTGAAGGACATGCTCGCGCAGGTGCAGTACTTTCCGAATGACCTCGACCGGCGTATGTCAGAACTCGTGCGCCGCAAGATCGACGGCGGCCACATCCGCCCCAACGAGGGTATGCGCCTGCTGAACTTCTACACGCGCATGTTCGAGGGCAATACCTACTGCGAAGCGCCCTGACTCCACAGGTAGCGAGCTAGGGAGGCTCTGATTCATTCCGAAAGCTCAGAGTTGCTGGCGCGTGTGCTGGCAAGGCGCGAGTCGAAGGCAATGTAGGCCACCTTGGCGAGAGGCGCAACGCAGCCGACCCAACGGGCCCAAAGAGCACTCGCGCCAGCAGCTCCCGAAGGGCGTCTCCCACGGGCTTTGTGGCGTTGTTGTGCCCCTTGGCAAGGTGACCTACATTCCCTGCGGTGCACGCCTAGCCACAAAGCCCGTGGGAGACGCTGAGCAAACGGAATGAATCAGAGCCTCCCTAGAACCCAATCGGCGAGGTGCATGGTCACCTCGGCGGGCTTCTCCTGCGCCATCCAGTGGCCGCAGTCGATCACGTGCTCGGTAAGATCGGGGCAACGTTCACGCATGGGCACCGCCAGGGATGACTGCACGGTCTCGCAGGTGTAGTCGAACCGACCGTGCAGGAACAGCACCGGCATGTGCAGCGTTTCCGGTGGGCCACCCATCGCCTGCGGCCGGTTGTAGTGGGCGTTGGCCTGGTGATTCATGTAGTAGGCGTCCGGCCCGAAGAAGCCGTTACGCGTAAGCCCATCGGCGTAGTGGGCAAGCTCCGCTTCGCTGATGACGTCGTCGTCCCGCGGCACCTCGGGCACGACGCCCGCGCCACCGAACCAGCCACCCTGGGTGCGCACGTAGGCGGTGGGCGACGGCTGGCCCAGCCCATCAGCACTACCCTTGCGGAACAGGGCGCGCACCACTCCGAGCGGATCGCTGTCGAACAGCGCCGTCGCCTCGGCGAACGATTCCTCATAGAAGCGCATGTATTCCCACTGACCCGCCGGGAACTGGGCCTGCGGATACACCGACCGATCCACCTGCTCGATGACCGCATCGAGACCACGTTCCAGCGTAAAGTACGGCACGCACAAACCAGCCACCCCCAGACAGCGCTCCGCATGGTGGCGGGCAATGCTCCAGACGGTGGGGGTACCCCAATCGTGGCCTACCCACACGGCGCGCTCGATGGCGAGCGCATCCGCAAGCTCCAGCATGTCGCCCACCACCGCTTCCTGCGCGTATGCGCTGAGGGACGTATACCTGGAAGAGTCGCCATAGCCGCGCAGATCCGGTGCCACCGCCCGCATGCCGCGTTCGGCCATGGCTGGCAACACGTGACGCCACGACAGCGCCCGCTCCGGCCAACCGTGCACGAAGATGATCGGCGTGCCCTGCTCCGGCCCGCAGGCTACGTAGGCCGTGCTATGACGGCCCGTACGAACGAGCCCTTCTTCGAGCTGCAAACTCAGGCGCGCTTGAACTTCAGGTTCAGCTTCATGGTGCCGAGCATGATGCCGGGCTGATGCAGGAAGTCGTTATCCTCGCCGTACTCGAAGCTAGCCACCCGGTCGAGGATGGCGTTCCACGCAACAATCTGCTCCACGCGAGAGAGACTGGCGCCCGGACACACCCGCGCTCCCTGGGAGAACGTCAGGTGTCGAGTGCCCGCCTTGCGATCCAGGCGCAGCTCCTGCGGGCACTCCCACTCTTCGGGGTCGATATTGGCCGCGGCCCAGCGCAGGTGTAGGAATGAGCCTTTCGGCACCTCCACCCCCTGGAACACCTCATCCTGGCTGGTGATGCGGGTGGACAAACCCTGGGTCGGCGCGCGCAGACGCATGCCTTCCTCGGTAAACGCTCGTACCTTGTCGCGATCCGCCTTGATCTCGTCCCACACGCCATCCCGTTCGATGAGTAACTGCACCTGCTCCGCCAGCGCGTATTGCGTGGTTTCCAGGCCGCCGATCACCATGGCGTACACGACGCCGGCGATCTCCAGGTCCGTGAGCTTGCGGTTCAGCGGTGAGTAGGTGACATCCGTGAGGAAGGTGATCATGTCTTCCTGCGGTGACTTGCGCTTGCTGGCGATCAGATCGAGGGTGTATGCCTTGAACTCTTCAAGCACCTCGTGCTGCGAGTCGATTTCCGACTGGGGCAGAATGTTGCGGTGCCCACTGCCATAAACAAACGGCTTCACGCAGCCGTCGCCGTAGTATTTCAAAAGTTGCAGATCCGACAGCGGCCAGCCGAGCACATTGGCCATCACCATCTGCGGAAGAGGTTGCGCGAACTCTGAAACCCACTCCACCGTGCCGCGATCGATCCAACGGTCGATGAGCTCATGCGCAGTACGACGCACCATCTCCTCGTTGCGGCTTGCACCCGGCCCTACCCAGGGATCGGTGAGCTCCTGGCGATGCGCTCGCCACATCTCCGGGTTCGGTCGAAGTGTGGTCATGGACGCCATCATGACGTTGACCTGCGGCGTTGCGAAAGGATCTTTCTCGCTCTCCAGGAGTTGCTGCACGAACAAGCTGCCTGGCAGCGGAAAGCGATCCTGGTCGCGCACCACCGCGGCAATGTCGTCGTGTTTGGTCAGGACGAAGGCGTCGGTGCCGGGCAGAAAACCCTCACCGGGAATCCGGTGCACCGGCGCCTGGGCGTGCAGGATGTCGTAGGCTTCATACCAGTGCTCCTGAGCACCCGGAGAGAACAGGTCGACGTCGCCAAGGCTCATCGGACAGCGCATGGCGCTGAGTTCATGGTTCGGGCCGTGCTCTGGCATCTCGTCTCCCCTTCGCCTGTGGTCGTGCGCACCCGAAAATATTGTAGTCGGGTACAGTTTGTTTCGTTAGGCTAACCCCACAGCAATGGGGAGGCAACAGCATGGGTATGCACGAACAATTCCGCCTGGACGGTCAGGTAGCGGTGGTCACCGGCGGTGGCCGCGGCATCGGCCGTGGCATCGCGCTGGCACTCGCGGAATGCGGCGCGGACGTCGTCGCTATCGCCCGGCGTCAGGAGGATGTAGACGCCGTTGCAAAGGAAGTGGAGGCCCGCGGGCAGCGCGGCCTTGGCATATCTGCCGACGTCCTGGACTGGTCGCAGATTCCCGCAGCTCTGGATCGCGTAGTGGCCGAGTTCGGACGCCTCGACATCATGGTGAACAATGCTGGCGGCAACCTCGACCGACAGATGCACGCGCTGCCTGAGATCTCCATCGACAAGTTCGACGAGCAGCTCAACCTCAATATGAAGAGCAAGTTCTGGGGCGCACAGCAGGCCGCCATGCGTATGCAGGACGGCGGCAGCATCATCAACATCATCTCCATCGCTGCCCACAAACCCTCACCCGGGTTCGGGGTCTATTCCGCCGCCAACCTGGGCATGATCAGCATGACCCGCACCCTCTCGGTGGAGTTGGCGCCGCGCGGCATCACCGTAAACTGCATTGCCCCTGGCGTCATCGTCACGGACATGCTGGTGGAGACCATGAAAATGGGCGAGGAACAGGCGAAGGACATGTTTGCCTCGCAGATTCCGCTGGGCCGAACCGGCACGCCGGAGGACTGCGCCGCTGCAGCGGTGTTCTTCGCTTCGCCAGCGGCACGCTGGATTACCGGCCAGTTCATCGACGTGGCCGGCGGCCAGCCGAACTGACAAGGCTCAGGCGACGACCGGCAACTTCCAGCAGGTGTGCATCTCGCCCACGGTAAGTGCGCTGAGTTGTGGCTCCGCGCCGTCCGCCAGGCGAATATTGGGCAGCACCTCCAAGAGCGCCATACTCGCCGCCACCGCGGCATCTCGAGTGATCGCGTAGCGCGATCGCGGCCGGTCTTCCGGCACCGCCGGATGCTTCGACGGTTTACCGAGCCCGAAGGCGATGCCGGTGGCCAGCCCATCCGCACGATACTGGCCGCGCGGTTCGCGCTGGCAGAGATCGCGGCGGTCGACGATGAAGCGGTCCGGTTCGTTGAACACCCGCGGATCACGGTTAGCGGCAGCCGCCGAACACAGTACCAGGGCGCCTTCCGGCAACAACCGGCCGAACCGCTCCACCTCATGACGAGCATAACGCCATGCGGAAAGAACCGGCGTGCTGTGCCGCAGCGTTTCGAGGTAGGCAAGCTTCATCAGCCGCCGTTCTGACGACGCCGCTTCAAACGCCTGCCTGTCTACCAGCAGCTGCCGCCAGAGGTTGGCAAGCGCCCCGTGCAGTGTCTCGTGATCACGCTCGAGCAGTGTCGTCACCACATCGCGGGCCGTGAGATCCGCCACCTCAGTGAGCATGACGGAGACGAGATCATCTCCTGGCACCGCACGACGCTCGACGAGGACGGGCTCAATGAGCCCTTCGAGTTCAGCCAGCGCGGCAAGACCATCCTGCTGAAGTTTCGGGTTCCAACTGACACCACGCTGCGCACGCCAGTAGGCAGCGGAGAACGCTTCGCGCGATACTTGTGGCAGCGCCAGCATCTCGGCCAGCAGGTGCAGCGGCAACGCTGCTGCGAACTGGCGCGCCAGGTCCCCACCGCTTGCCAGCGCTTGCGCCAGTTGCCGGGCGATGCTGTCGGTGCGCTCGTCCGTCAGCCGTTCTTCAACGCGCTGAACGGCAATCGCATCATTGAGATCGCGCCCATAGTCTTCAAGGCCATAGAACCAGGTTTTCGGTCGGGTTTCGAAATTCGCATCATCCGTGAAGACACTCGTTACATCGTCGTATCGCGTGAGCCAATACCGGTTGCCGAGCCAGTCGCGGTAGCAGGGATAATGTTCCCGCAGGATGTCCAGCGCCGGATATGGATTGGTTCGGTAGGTATCGGAGACCAGCATGCGTGGCTTGATCTGCTCGGTGCTCTCCCCTACCCGCTCGCGCTGGTACACCTCATAGGTACGATAGCCAGCTTCACCGGTGCTCGTACGTTTACGCACCGCCACACCGTTGCGGCCTGCGACGCCGGTCTGCTCAACGCTCAAGGTCGAACTCCAACCAAAGATCACGCACGGAAATGATGCCCATGGGCGCCGGCTTCACGCCGTCGATGTCCCGCGGCATGCGCTCCTCGCAGATGCGCACATTGCGCATGGTCTCGGCGAGGATCTTCGAGCCTTCCACCGTCTCCTGGTGTGAGATCCAGGCGCCCGGGCACAGATGCGGACCCACGCCGAACGCCATGTGGTTGCAGCGCCCTTCGCTGCGGTAGCCGCTGCGCAGGAGTTTGCCGTAGTAAAGATCGTCACGAAAAATGTTGAAGCGTTCCGGCTCCTTGAAAATCCGCTCGTCGTGGTTGGCGCTGAAGTCCACCATGTTCATGAGCGAACCGGCCGGTACGTGCACGCCGTGCATTTCTATGTCAAAGGAGTTGTGCCGCGGCTGACCGCCGATGGAAGAGGAATGGCGCAGCATTTCGTGGAAGGCGCGGTCCCAGTTCTCTTCGTCGTTCAACACCGCTTCGAATTGTTCCGGGTGACGCAGCAGCAGACACCACAGGTTCATGATGGCACCGCGAGTGGTTTCGCCGCCGCCGCCGACGATCAACGCGATATTGGAGGTGATCTCTTCCGTGGAGAGGTAGTCACCATCCACCCTGCTTTCGCAGAGCTTGGTGATAATGTCCTTGCTGATCGGGTTGCCCTCCTCGTCGTAGAGGAAGGTCGGCTCTTTACGCCGCGCCTCGACGATACCCGCCACGTAATCTTCCAGATGCTGCCGCGCTTCGAGTCCCTGCTTGTGGGTCTCAGAACCGCCGAGGCCACTCATCATGGAGTTGTACCAGTAGTAGAAGTCGCTCTGCGCCTCCTTGGGAAAGCCCAGCACTTCGCACACCACACGGATGGGAAACTCGTTGGCAAAGGCATGCCCCAACTCTACGGTGCGCACGCCGTCGCGATCGACCACATACTCCGAGCCGGCGGCGGCCATGTCGTCCCACGCGCCGATCATCTCCCGCGCCAGGCGCTGAATGGACGGCACACGTAGCTGCAGCGACTTACCCACCAGATGCTGGCCGTAGAGGTTGCGCCGGCGGCGGTGCTCCACGCCGGAGAGCTCAAGCTGGGTGTTGCCGAGGACGCCGCTGGAGCTGCCCTTGGGAATGGTGTTGAAACCCTCGTCATCGAAGTAGCACTCGGAGATGTCTTCGTAGCGGGTCACCCAGTAGCAGTTGTGGAGCTTGTCGTGATACACGGGGTAGTGATCGCGCAGAATCCGGTAATAGGGATAGGGGTTGCGGAAGAACTCGGGCGTATCGAAAATGCGCGGATCGAACAGCGGCGTACCATCCGGCGCGGTGCCCATGTCCACCGCCTGACCCTCAGGCATGAACGGGAATTCGGTGGCGCCCGCCTCGTTTTCCTGCGCCAGATCATCGATGAAGGACGCCATCGCTTGCCTCCCAAAAAATTGTAGTCAGATACACTTTTCCGTAGACTAAACCTTCGTTCTGGCTGTGGCAACGCACCTCCATGACCTTCGTAATCACCAACGCTTGCGTAGACGTTCTGGACAAATCCTGCGTGGAAGTCTGTCCGGTGGATTGCATCCTCGCAGAAGATGACGACCGCATGTGCTACGTAGAACCCAACGACTGCATCGACTGCGCCGTGTGCGAAGCCGCCTGCCCGGTAGGCGCGATTTTCAAGGACACCGACGTGCCAGCCGAAAGCGCCGCATTCACCGCCATCAATGCCCTGTGGTTCGAAGACAAAAACGCCGCGCGCGCCCAGGTCGATGCGTTCATGGAGACGAATCCGTCGCTGAGCCTGTGAACACCCACAAGGCGCTCACCGCGAACCAGCAGGAAAGGCGCCAGCGCATCCTGGACGCCACCCGTGAGTCGGTGGCCAGACACGGCTACGAAGGCACAATCATGCGCGATGTCGCCGTCGCTGCTGGCGTGTCTCCGACGACGATCTACAACCTCTACAACACCAAAGACGAACTCATGTTCGAGGCGTTGCGCGAACGGGTCTCGGACGGCCTGCGGGAGACCGAACGCAGAATAGCTGCGCCGGGATTCGATCGGCTCATCGGCCAACTCGCCACGTCGGTGGCGCAGACACGTACCGAGCCCGCCTACGCAGAAGCCATCGTGCGCGCGCTCAACCGCGCGCAGCCCAACGACCCGATCATCGACATCCTGTACCTGAATACGGAACGGGCGGTGCTGGCGTCACTGCAGGCCATGCAGGAACAGGGCGAACTGCGCGCAGATGCAAACATGCA
>JAUILW010000759.1 GCA_030432795.1 Gammaproteobacteria bacterium | reverse complement strand
TGATGCTGTTGCGGGTGGTGTCGTTGCCGCCGACGATGAGCAGCAGGATGGTGCCGAGAAACAGCTCCGGGTCCTCGTTCATGCGGGCGGTTGCCTCGCTGTGCTGCAGCATGGAGATGAGATCGAACGTGGGCGGCTGGCCGGCTTTCTCCGCCCAGAGCTGATAGAACGCCGCCGCTGCACCCATGAGTTCGTTGTAGCGCTCGCGCATGTCGATGCTGTCATCGCCGGTCACTTCCGGCACGGCGGTTGCAAGATCAGACCAGTACACGAGCTTGCGGCGGTCCTCATAGGGGAAGCCGAAGATGGTCGCCAGCATGCGCGCGGTGAGCTCGATGGACACCTTGTCCACCCAGTTGAAGGTCTCATTGACCGGTAGATTTTCGAGGATGTCGATGACGCGCTCGCGGATCAGGGGCTCCAGCTCAGCGAGGTTTTTAGGGGCGACAGTTGGCGCTACCGCTCGGCGCTGCGGTGCGTGGCGCGGCTCGTCTAGGGTGATGAAGCTCTGCCCCTGAAGCTGACCTTCCTCCATCACGTAGGGGTCGACGATGGCGATGCCGCCTTTTTCCGAGGAGAACACGGTGTTGTTGGTGTCTACCTCCTTGATGTGCTGGTGGCTGGTGATCGACCAGAAGGGGCCGTTGTTGCTGTCTGCCAGATAGTGCACGGGTGCTTCGCGACGCAGGCGCGCGAACCAGGGCTGCCAGGAGTCGGTGCGAAACAGCTCCGGGCGGCTGACATCGATGGCTTCCAGTGCGATATCGTCGGGGTGCTGCATGCTCGATCATCCGTGTGGCGTGAGAAGACCTAAACCTAAGGGGCTACAAGAAAGTAGTCAAGTGTTTACTTTCTGCGAGGCCGCATCTAGGGTGCTTTCATGAATACACAGATGGGCGCGCGAACTGCGGCATCCACCGATCCGCGCATACGCCGGTCGGAGGCCGCCATTACCCGGGCGCTGCTCGGGATGTTTGCCCAGGGCAAAGATCTGGCATCGATCACGGTGTCTGAAGTTGCTGATGCGGCCGGGGTCACGCGCAAGACGTTCTATGCGCGGTTCGGCTCGCTGGATCAGGTCGTTGAGCGTCTGGTATCGAACCAGTTCGAGGACATCGCCCGGGGCATAGATGATCAGATGCTGCGCTTGCCGCTGGTGGACGATTCGCTGGCCCTGACGGTGTTCAACGCCTACGCGGAGCATCAGGACATGCTGGCGCCCCTGGTGCGTCAATGCCCGGCGAGCCTGTTCATTGGGCCTGTGAGCCTGGTGGTGGAAGATCTCCTGGATCGGGTGGCACGGTTGAACGGGCTGCCGTCGATGCCCGATGCCGAGCGTCACTATTTCGTGGCGACCATCGCCGCCGTGGTGCACACGGCGCTGGATGTGTGGGTGCGCAGGGGATTTCAGGAGACGCCGGAGCAGATCGCCAGATTCATGGATGGGTTGCTGTCGCAGGGAATGCAGCGGGTGATCGGGGTGGACCGCTGGTAGGCACGCCCGGATTCGAACCGGGGACCTCTACCATGTCAAGGTAGCGCTCTAACCAACTGAGCTACGCGCCTGGAAACGGCCGCCGTCGTCAACGGTATCGACAGCGGCGCGGATCATACACCAGGCCGGTTGACCATCACCAGCTTGCCGACGATGTCACCGGCAAGCTGCTGTGTGAGTGCCGCCGGCAGTGCATCCATTGGTTTTTCCACGACGCCTGCCGGCTGCAGGCGGCCTGTGTTGATCATCTCGAACAGGGTGCGCATGAGCTCCCGGTTGATGGCCGGGTTTGCGCGCATCTCGCCGCCCCAGTCCACGCCGACGATGCTGGCGCGCTTCA
>JAUILW010000758.1 GCA_030432795.1 Gammaproteobacteria bacterium | reverse complement strand
GCCGGCATCGGCTGCGAACGGCGCCAGGTTCTGTTGCACCGCACCGGTGGTGGTCACCACCGGCGTGACAGCGACGGCGATCAGCAGAAAGACCGGGGAAGTCAGCAGGTCGCGCAGGCTCCAGGTATTCCAGCCGTTCTCAGGGGCGGATAGCGCGCTGTCGGGTTCCGCTTCGATACCCGCCGCTTGCGGGCTGTTGCGTACGAACAGCAGCACCGGTGGCACGATGACGACCAGGGTCAGCACGGCCAGGTACTCGTGGGCGGTGCGCCAGTCCTCAGAGGCAAGCCAGTAGCCGACGAGTGGGGGTACAAGCACGCCGCCAATGGATGTGCCCACCGCGCTGAGGCCGATGGCGGTGCCGCGGCGGGCGTTGAACCAGCGCGCCGCCAGTGTCTGTGCGGCCAGCGGGCCGCACAACAGGGTTCCGACGCCAAACAATCCCGCATACACAACACCCACCGACCATAGTGAGTCGACCTGTCCGGCAATATATAGGGCCAGCGAACAGCAGCAGGCGCCTGTGATTACCAGTGTGCGGATGTCTGCCCAATCCATAAGCCGGCCCGCGAACGGCGCGAGAAAGCCGGAAAGGATCTGCATGGCCACAATGACGGCCATCACGTCACCGCGGCTGGCGCCGAAGGTATCCATCCATGGTGCCACCCACAAGGTGAACGAAAAGAAGGAAACGCCAAAGGAAACCGCCTGGAAGATCAGCGTGACTGCAACGACGTTCCAGCCCGCATACCAGCGGCCCACGAAGCGCTATTACATCCCGGCCACGGGGAACTGTCCGCCGCTGATGCCGATGGATTCGCCGCTTACCCATTCGCTGGCGGGGGACACGAGGTAGAGGATGGCCGCACCGAGATCGGTGGGGGTGCCGAGGCGGCCACAGGGCAGATTGAGTGCCTGCTCAAGCCGTGGCAAATCGGCATCGGAAATGCGTAGCGCTTTCATGGCAATTTCTGTGGGCACCAAGCCAGGCATCACGCAGTTCACGCGGATGCGCGGTCCGAGCTCGCGGGCAAACGATTCGGTGAGCGAGTTCACCGCCCGTTTGGCGGCGCTGTAGTGGCCGCTGCCCGGCACGATTTCGCGAGCGGCGATGGAGGAAACGTTGACGATGCGGCTGCCCTGGCTCATGTAACGCGCGGCGATGCGCGTGCAGTTCCACACCGCTGTGAGGTTGAGCGCCAGGGTTGCGTCCCACTCTTCCCGCGGCAGCTCGGTCAGCGGTGATTGGATTGGCGAGCCGCCTGCATTGTTCACCAGAATGTCCAGACGGCCCCAGGTATCCATCGCGGAGCGCATGAGGTTTTCTACATCGTCGTCGACGGTAACATCCGTCTGCACGGCAATGGCCTCGCCACCAGCCGCACGGATATCTGCTGCCACCTGCTCGATCTTGTCCAATCGGCGCCCAGCGCAAACGATGCGTGCGCCTGCCTCGGCGAGTACATGGGCGGTGCCTTCGCCGATACCCGTGCCGGCACCTGTAACGACGGCGACGTCACCATCGATGGAGAAGAGATTGCTCATAATCAGTGACTCCCGAGGCTCGTTGCATCCGATTCAGCGCCGATGGTCGCGGGATCGCGACGCTCGGCCTTCGGTTTCGCTTCTATCTCGATATGCAGCTCACGCAGCGCGCGCAGCGAGAAGTTCGGCATGACGGTGAAATCGTTGGCGCCTTCGACGAAACTCATGTCCTCTACCCGGTCGCAAAGTGCGTGAAACGCCCAGTAGAGTTCGCGCCGCGCCAGCGGTGCGCCCAGGCAGTGGTGCACGCCGGAGCCATAGCCCAGATGCCGGCCGGGCTTATCGCGCTCA